>NZ_JANSJD010000024.1:0-45312 GCF_047462395.1 Synechococcus sp. H55.7 | reverse complement strand
CCGATATCTACACTATCTTTTTCGTCGGCTGCGTCTTTTGTTTATATTTCAGTGGGGGTTGGTTTGGGTGTGGGGCCGGGGGTGAGGGCTATTCCAGCAACAGGCGCAAGTCCAGGTGGGGCCGCCACCGCTCCGCCAGCCGCTCCAGCAATTGCTCCCGCTGCTGAGCATAGTGGCCTTCCAGCTCCGGCAAGGGATCCCAGCCTTTTTGGCGGCGCAACTCGTTTAGCCAGTGTCGCCGCCAGCGGTGATTGTCGAAGAGGCCGTGCAGATAGCTGCCCCAAATCCGGCCCGTGGGATCCCGCCAGCCCAGGTTCTCTTGGTCGAAGATCGGCAGGCAGCCAGCGGGATCCGCCTGGGTGGATCCCTGGTGGATTTCGTACCCCTGAACGGGAGCAGGAGCGGGCCAGCAGCTTTGTGTCTGCACCTGCCGGGTAACTTTGGTGGGGTGCAAAACAGTGGTCAGAGGGAGAAAGCCCAGCCCTGGGTAGGTGCCGGCAACTCCCTCTAGGCCATCGGGATCGGCGAGGGTTTCCCCCAACATCTGCAGTCCGCCGCAGATGCCGACGATGTGGCCGGAATAGTGGCGCAGTTGGTCGGCCAGGCCGGTCTTTTGCAATGCCAACAGATCCTTGAGGGTGGTTTTGCTGCCGGGCAGGATGACGACATCGGGGGATCCCAGGCTTTGGCCGGGGTGAATCCAGCGCAGATGGACGCTGGGCTCGGCCAGCAAGGGGTCGAAATCGGAGAAATTGGCCACCTGGGGCAGGCGAACCACGGCGATTTCCAGGGAGTCTTCCCGCCTGGGACGGCGATTTTCCCAGAGTTGGGGGCCGGCCTCGATGCCCAGCGAATCTTCCTGGGGCAGCACCCAATCCAGCCAGGGCAGAACCCCAACCACCGGGATCCCGGTGTAGCTCTCCAGCCAATCCAGGCCGGGCTGCAGCAGCTCCCGCGAGCCGCGAAACTTGTTGATAACAATGCCGCGGATCAGGGCTCGTTCTTCCGGTTCCAGCAGTTGCAGCGTGCCCACCACATGGGCCAGCGCCCCACCCCGGTCGATGTCCGCCACCAGCCAAGTGGGGGATCCCAAATGCAAGGCGACCCGCATATTTGCCAAATCCCGATGCTTGAGATTCACCTCCGCCGGGCTGCCTGCCCCCTCGCAAACGATCCAGTCGTACTGCTGTTGTAAGCGGGCCAGGGCTTCTTTGACCGCTTGCCAGGCCGGCGCAAACCAGCGTTCGTAATACTCGCCGGCGCGGCAGGTGCCCACCGCCACTCCATTCAAGACGATCTGGGAAGTCAGGTTGCCCTGGGGCTTCAACAGGATCGGGTTCATCTCCACCGCAGGCGGGATCCCGGCGGCCCAGGCTTGCAGAGCCTGCGCGTAGGCGATCTCTTTGCCCTCGGCGGTGACATAGGCGTTGAGGGACATATTCTGAGCTTTGAAAGGGGCAACCCTTTTTCCTGCTTTCTTGAGAAGGCGACAGAGGGCCGTTACCAAAAGGGTTTTGCCCACATGGGAAGAAGTTCCCACCACCATCAAGGCTCGACCTGAACGGCTCACCCCGGATCCCTCACCCTTGGTTGCTGGCTGTTGCTATTCTCTCCGCAGAAAGTCGCGCCCAGACAGGTGGCCAAAGCGCGTCGCCGAGGCAAGAAGCCGAAACCCCAGGTCTGCTCCAAGGCCTGGTGCCTCTGTGCTCTCAACGGATTTTGAGCTGGGGCAGATGGATTCGAACCACCGAATGGCGGGACCAAAACCCGCTGCCTTACCGCTTGGCGATGCCCCAATTCACATTGCTTAACCGGCTTAATTAATGTAGCGATGCAGGTTTGGGTCTGTCAACGGTTGCGCTGGCCTCCTGTGTCGTGGGGAAGCGGCAGCTCTTCGCCAAGGCCAGAGCCAGCGTCAAAGGGGTTCACAGAGAGAATGCGAGCCACCTCGAAGAAATAGGCACGGATCTCCGGCCCAAAGTAGATGACATCCCCACTCTTCAGGTAGTGGGTAGCCACCCGCTTGCCGTTGACAAACACCCCATTGGCACTGGCCTGCCCCTTGCGGTTGCCGTCGATCAGGCAGTAGGTAAACCCTGTCCGGCTGGACTGGGTGGACACCCGCACCAGGTAAGCATGGCGACGCGAGACAAACCGGTTGACGATCTGAATGGCGTTGGAGGGATCCCGGCCAACCGTGTAGATGTTCTCCCGCAGGATGTAGCTGCAGGGCCGCACAGGATGGCAAACGGACAGGGTAAACTCCGGGTGAGACAACGGCTGCTCAGGGACTTGGTCGAACAGATCCAGCGGCAGGTCAAAGCCTTGGCTGGAAAGAGAACTCCCCCCGCCCACCTCTGTGATGGAGGTCAAAAAGTCGTCGTAGCTCTGTGGCAACAGCGTTTCCTCCTCGACGCTCAACCGCATGCCCGGCAGCCTAGCTCTTCAAGTCTAAGCCCTTAAACCTTAGAGTTCCTCAAAACCCTACCCTTTGTACCACTTCCAAAAAACTCGGCCTCGGCAGGCTGTCGGAAAACCCACAAGCCTTATGTACTCTACTATACACCACAGGCGGTTTTGGAGATGCTCCATTTCTCCAAAAATGGGAGCTCAGGTTGGGCCTGCTCCTGTTGTCAGGGATCCCTTGGGAGCCACAGCCTTGGCCGCGGGCGGGCTATTCTGGGTAGCAGGTTTGTAGCCTTGAGGTGTGGGTGTGACGGAGGCCCTGTTGCGTCGGTTGGATGTGGCCACAGAGGCGGCTCTGGAGGCAGGGGCTTTGCTGCGCAGTTACGTGGGGGGCAACCTTGCCATTGAGGAGAAACGCCCGGGCGACCTGGTGACGACAGCGGATCGCGCTTCCGAGGAGCTGATCATAAAAATCTTGAGGCGGCACTTCCCCGAAGACGTGATCTTGACGGAAGAATCCGGCCAACAGGGATCCCCGCAGGGCACCTACGCCTGGATGATCGATCCCCTCGATGGCACCACCAACTTTGCCCACGGCTATCCCTTTGCTGCCGTTTCTATTGGTCTGCTGGAGGGGCGGGAGCCGGTGCTAGGAGTGGTCTGCGACATCTTTCGCGGGGATCTCTTTCGCGCTGTGCAGGGGATGGGAGCCACCCGCAACCGCCAGCCCATCCGCGTCTCCTCTACTACCGAACTCTCCCGCAGCCTCTTGGTAACCGGCTTTGCCTATGACCGGCGCGAAACCCCCGACAACAACTACGCTGAGTTCTGCCACTTCACCCACCTCACCCAGGGAGTGCGCCGGGGCGGATCGGCTGCCCTGGACTTGGCCTACGTGGCCACCGGCCAGTTGGATGGCTATTGGGAGCGAGGTCTCTCCCCCTGGGACATTGCCGCCGGGATTGTCTTGGTGCGAGAGGCCGGCGGCAAGGTCACTGCCTACGATGGCAGCCCGGTGGATGTGTACAGTGGCCGCCTGCTGGCCAGCAACGGCTGGTTACACGCTGCTCTTCAGGAAGAACTGGCCCAGGTCAGCCCCCTGCCGGTCTCCTTCCCCATGCGGCGGCCTCGAGAGCGAAACGGCCAAAGATAAAGATGAGGTAAAGTTCAGGCAAAAATTGGGTAAGCTTTACGCACAGGCCCTTATGGCTCCTTCCCAAGGTCAGAGAGATAGCTTGGCCGGGAAAACACTCCGGCGTTGTTGTTGGGCGGCAGGGTTTGGCCTGGCACTTCTCTTGGGGATCCCGGCCTACCCTCAGCCTGCCCAAAAACCGGCCCTGCCCGCTCCTGCCGGCGAGCGAGCCCAGCCCCCCGATTCCCGTTGGGCCGAAATTCAGGCGCGGGGGCGCATCCGGGTTGGCCTGGATCCCAGCCTGGGCCCGGCTTACCTCTACACCGACCTAGAGCGGCAAACCTACGCCGGCTTTGAGTGGGATATCCTCGAGGCGCTTGCCCAGACGCTGCAGGTGCAGGTGGAGCCCGTCTACGTGGCTTGGAGTCAGCAGTTGGCGGCTTTGCAAGCGGATGAGGTGGATCTCATCTGGGGGGCGCGGGAAGCTTTGGGCTTGGATCCACAGCAATTTCTCGCCACCCGACCCTACTACCTCAGCCCCCAGCGCTTGGTGGTACGGGATCCGGGGCCAGGGGAAACTCCCATTGAGGCGCTGTCGCAATTATTTGGCCGCAAAGTGGGCATTGTAGTTAACAGTACGGGAGCAGCTCTGTTGGAGGCGTACAACGAGAGGCGGGGCAACGCCATTCGTCTTTTTGCCACCAGCAACCCGGAGCGCCTGTTTGCTCAGCTCCAGGCCGGCCAGTTGGATGCCGTACTCGTCGATCAGCCCGTTGCCGCCCTGAGCCTGCGCCAGGCAGGATCCCGACTGCGCCTGGCGGGGCCGCCTCTGTTCCCGATTCCTCTGGTGGGCGTGGTATCCTCGCAGCATCCTTCTCTGAAGGAAGCCGTGGATGGGGCAATCGCAATCCTGACCGAGAACGGAACTTTGCAACGCATCTTGGAGAAGTGGCAACTATGGGATCCAACTCTGATGTCCCCCGCCTCAGCCGAGGACTAGCCCGCTACGAGACGGACCATTTCGCCATCTTGGGCGTACCCCTCACCGCCGACTCCAAGGGGATCCGGCGCGGCTACTTGCAGGCGGCCAAGGCCCTGCACCCGGATCGCTTTGTCGGGGATCCGGAAGGGGCAGAGCGGGCCAACGTCCTCTTTGCCAAGCTGGTCAGCCCGGCCAACGAAGTGCTGACCAAGGAGCAGGAACGGTCAGAATACGAGACTGTGCTCAAGCTGCGCGTTCAACGCCTGCTGGAGTCGCCGCCCCCCGATCTGTGGCCCACTGGAGAAGCCGTCAAAGGCCTGGCCGAGCGCTCTGATTGGCAGGAAGAATACGTCCGGCGAGTGGAGAAGCTGGCCAAAGAGCAATACAGCTCCATGGCCACGCTGCTGGAGAAAACCGAGCAACTGAGCGAGCTGAACCTGGCCTACCTGCTGCTCAAAGCCGGCTACAAAGGGATCCCCGCCCCTGCCGCCAGAACCACCACCCTGACTGGGATCCCAACCCCTTCCCCCAGCCGCACCACCTTGGGTGGGATCCCGGCCAGCTCCCCCGTTCCGTCTCCTACTGCCCCGCCCACCCCGCCCCCAACTCCGCAACTCAGCCCCGCTGAGACTCGCTTCCTGCAGGCGCTGGACATGATCGAGCGCAAGCAATACCGGGATGCGGTGCAGTATCTGAACTTCGCCATCAGCGCCCAGCCCAACGTGGCCCGCTACTATCTGCACCGGGGTATCGCCCACCTCAAGCAGGGCAACGCCGGCATGGCCAAGGCCGACTTCCTGCAGGCCAGCCGCCTCGAGCCGGCCAACGCCGAGTTGATGGCGGAGGTGCGCCGCTGGTTGCAGCAGGTCACCACCCAGCAGCCGGTTCCCGTCCCTGCCGCCAGCCGCCAGACGTCCCAAGCCCAGAAAATCGTGCCACCGCCGCGCAAAGAAGACAACGGCGGCTTCTGGAGCCGCCTCTTTGGCAAGAAAAAGTAGGCCAAACTCCGCTCAGGAAGCGCCCCCCAGCACCAGCAGCGTGACCAGGGATCCCGTATTCCAGAGGCTGTGCAGCAGGATGGGGGCCAGCAGGTTGCGGCTGTGGCTGTACACCACCCCCAGCACCACCCCTAGCATGGTCAGCGGCAGCAGATCGGAAAGGTTGAGGTGGGCAAGGGCAAAAGTGAAGGCGCTGAGCAAGATGGCAGCCCCCATCGGCAAGTAGCGGCTCAGCGTAGGCAGCCAAAAGCCCCGGAACAGCACCTCCTCAAAAACGGGGGCACAGACAGACACCACGGCCAAAAACAGCAAGCGCGCCCCCCAGCCGTGGCTGTCCAGCAGCAGCGGCAAGATGGGGTTCCCACCCCCTGCTTGGGGCAGCAGCAACTGCGACAGCGCTGCTGCCAGCACCACCAAAGGTAGGGCCACCCAGTAGCCGCATAGGCCCCAGAGCGGCCAAGGGCCCCACAGCCGCACCTGCAACGCCTTCTGCCAACCGGGATAGATCCGAAGAAGCCGGTACAACAGCGCCGCCCCCAGCAGAGCGCCGGCGTTGTAGGTGAGAAACAAGGCCACCGCCTGATGCCAAGGGCTGAGCTGTTGTGCCCCCAAGCCGAGCAGAACCATGTAAAGGCGAGGCACCAAGGTATTGAGGAGAATAAACCCCAAAAACCAACCGGTCAGCACCGCCTGCGCTCCGATCCCCTGCCAAGGCACCTCCCACGGCGGGCCGAGGAGCGGACGTTGGCGCCAGAAGCTCCAGCCCAGCCAACCCAACAGGAGGATTAGCCCCAGCAGCGCCCCCAGCATCGGGATCCCGCCCACCACTGCCAGCCGGAACAGAGCTGCCAAGGCCAATTTTTCCTGCTCCTGGTTGAGGGCATTGAGGCTGTCGCTGCGCTGTTGCAGCCGGTAGAGCTGCTGCAGGGCCACTGCCTCAAACCAGCCGTCCAGGTGGTTGCGGATCTGCACCTCGGCCTCCGGCAAGATGCGCCGTGGCGTTCCCCACAGCCCTTGCAAGAGCCGCGCCACCCCTTTTTGGCGGGATTCCAGCTCCAAGGGACGTTCTGGATCGATCACCTGCTGCCACTGCTGCTGGGCTGCCTCCAGATCCTCCTGGTAGGCGGAGAGCAGGCCCAGGCGCAGCCGCAGGGCGTCCAGCTCCGCCTGCAGCTCCTGGACAGAAGCCAGCAGAACGGGATCCACTTCTTCTGGAGTTGAGGCCGGCCCCACCGCATCCGAGAGGCTGGCCAATTCGGATCTGCCCGCCTCCGAGGGAGTCGCCCTTTCCAGCCGTGCCATCCGTTTGAGGCGCTGCAGGCGTTCGGCGTAGTTGTCGGCCACCTGCCGGTAGCGATTGTGGGCCAGCTCGAAAACGTTCTGCCCCAGCAAAGCCCGCGCCAGATCCTGATAGCGGGGATCGTCGAGGGTGCGGGCAGCCTGCAGGGCGAGATGGGTTTGCAACAGATCCAACCGCGTTTGGGGCGGCGGCTGAAACCAACTGCTGGAAAGCGAAAGCCCGACAATCAAAAGGGCCAATAGGCTCAGCAGGTTGAGGATCCCACGGCGAACAGAAAGCCAATGGGGATCGACCGAGGCCGTGGCGTCAGAGGGAGACATGACGGCAACAGAGGCAACTCCAGCGGGTTATATCCTAGCTTCTATTGGCTTCGGCAGGATGAAGGGGTCAGCGGCGCTCTAGCCAATAACGGTAGATGGGCAGCCCCAACTGCAGACACTGCCACTCCCGCTCGGTAGGAATACCGAAGGGGTTGTAATCGATGGGCCCCTGGCAGGGATCCCAAAACTGCGGATGGTCTAAAAATCGAGCTGCCATTTCCTCGGCCACTTCCCGCACGTCCGACTGCAGGAAGACGGGGCTGCCCGGTTGCAGCAGCAGGGCCAGATCCGCCACCAGTTGCGGTTGGACGATCCGCCGTTTGTGATGGCGCTTTTTAAACCAGGGATCCGGAAATTGGATGGTGACTCGGCTGAGATCCCCCGGGGCAAATAGATGCCGCAGCGAGACGTTGATGTTGGCAAAGAGGAAATGGACGTTATCCAGCCCCAGCTCGTCCCGCCAAGCATTGGCCCGCTCCACCAGCGGCTGTCGAATCTCCACGCCCAAAAAGTTCCAGTCGGGCTGCTCCTGGGCGATGCGCAGCAAAAAGCGTCCGCTCCCGCTGCCGATATCCAAATGAAAGGGTTGCCCCAGCCGCCGGTACACCCGTTCCCAGTGGGGCGGGGGGGTGGGCTGCTGGTATTGCGCCTGTAGGGGGTTGACGTGTTGCCGCAGCCGCTGGCCAAGACCTTTCTGCAGCGGGATCCCTGCCCAAGCGGGGGAGTCCTTCTCAGGTTGGGTTACCTGCTGTGCCCGTTGCACGTCTGTTTCCATAGACCACCTCCTGCCGCTAGCTTCAGCCCTCCCCCCAAGGGATCCCAAAAGATCCCCCAGTTGGGATGGAAAGGTAGAGGAGCTCTAGGCTACCACCGGATGCTGTCGATGACTTGCCGCAGGATCTGGGCCGAGTGGTGCAGTTGCTGTTGCTCGCTCTCGGTGAGGGACATGGCCAGCGTGCGCTCCACCCCCTGCCGACCGACCACTCTCGGCAAACTGAGGCAGACCTCCGGCAGACCATACTCCCCCTGGGTGAGGCTGCTCACGGTTAAAACGCGCCGCTGATCCCGTACCAGGGCCTGGACAATTTGCGTCACCCCCAGACCAATGGCATAGCTGGTGGCCCCTTTGCGGCGGATGATCTCATAGGCGGCATTGCGCACCTGCTCGAAAATATCCCCCAATTGGGCGGGATCCCACTCCGGCGAGAGCTGGCCAATCGGCGTGCCGGCAATGTTCACCTTGCTCCAGACGGCCACCTCGCTATCTCCGTGTTCGCCGATAATGTAGGCGTGCAGGCTGCGCGGATCCACCCCCAGCCGCCGGGCCAAAAGATAGCGGAAGCGGGCCGTATCCAACACCGTGCCCGATCCCAGCACCTGCCCCGCCGGCAGCCCCGACACCTTCAGGGAAACATAGGTCATGATATCGACGGGGTTGCTCACCACCAGGAAAATGGCGCTGGGGCAATGCTCCATCAAGGCCGGGATCAAGCTTTTGAAAATCTCAACGTTGCGGTGAACCAGATCCAAACGGGTTTCGCCAGGCCGCTGCTTGGCTCCCGCCGTCACAATCACGACGTCTGAGCCGGCGCAATCGGCCAGCTCTCCCGCCCAGATCCGCGTCGGCTCCACAAAAGGGATCCCGTGCACCAGATCCATCACTTCCCCTTCCAGCTTGGCGCGGTCGATGTCGTGAAGAACCAGCTCATCGAGGGTGTTCTGGATCACCATCGAGTAGGCACAGGCCATGCCCACCTGCCCGGCGCCGATGATGGATCCCTTCAAAAGGCGGCGAGAAGTCAGCCCACTGGCTTGCTGCTCAAAGGGTTGCTTGGGTTGGCGCTCAGAAACGGTCATGGCTTCAGCCGCTACGCTTCCCTTCCCAGCTTAAGCCTGGCCAAGCGGAGAGCAAAATAGCATTGGGTAGTCCTCAACTCCGTTGCTGGGTTAGCCGTTGCCAAAGCTCCAGAGGAATGCGCTCGTGAGGACACTTCAGGGACCGAATCTGAGCCAGATCTTCCGGCAAGTAGTGCAAAGCCACCCGCGCCGTTGCATCGAGGAGACTGCGCCGCCGCTGGGGATGTTGCTCGGCTTCTCCCAAAAACACATCCAGCCAGCCATCCTGCTCCTGGTAGCGCATCCGCAAAGCAGAGAGAGAAGGCAGGGACTCTTGGCGGTAGAGCTGGAAGCCCTGCTCAGGGCTCCACCCCAGCCACCACTGGGGCGCCAGTTGCCCCAACTGCCGACACCACACGCCCGCCTGCACCTGTTGCCATGTCATGCTTGCCACTCCGCGACCCGTTCTCCTGAGAAGGCTTAACTGCAAATCTTTAGCAATTGCCATTTGGGTAAGCACTTTACCAGACCTTCCCAGCTTGATGCAACTCTTTATCAAAGAAAACCCCTACCATGCCCCTAATTTATTGAAAGTAGTTGCAATAGAGATATCCTGTAGCTGAGTTAAGTGGTGGAGTTATATCCCTCAGTCTGACTCTCTATCTCTCTATGTTGTGGAAACAGCGGGGATCCCGCGGCGGCAGGATGTGGGTCATCTGCGTCTTCTCCGGGCCTGGTTGAGGTTCTTTGCTAATGCAAGTAATTCTAACTAGCAAGAGTATGGCTGATCGTGTTGATGCCCGGTTATGCTCCCAGCACCTACTGGCCGGCTTCCAGGTAACAGCGGTCAAAGAAAATGGCCGCAGCGGCTTTCAACTCGACCGGCCAGTTTCAAGGATCCCGGCAGCAGTGGGCAACAGTATCCTGTAAGCTGGTTGAGTCAGAGGCCCTTCTGGTTTGGGATTGGTGCATCCGGGTCGTAGCTATCGCCGTCTCATCCCTTTTATCCGGCCCCATCTGTGGATGTTGTTGTTGGGGCTGACCTGCACTCTTGGCTTTGTCCTGACCATGCCCGCGCTTGCCTACTTGATCGAGTGGGTGGCCCGCTCCATCGGCGCCGGGGATCTGGGGCAATTGCGGACGCTGGCCCTGATTGGAGTGGTGTTTTTCTTGGTGCGTGGCGCCTTCCAGTACGGCCAAGACACCCTGATGGCGAGGGCTTCCTTGCAAATGGTGTTGGAATTGCGCCAACAGATCTATGCCCATTTGCAAGCGCTGGATGTGGATTATTTTTCCGGCAGCCGCACCGGCGATCTGGTCTATCGCCTGACAGGGGATCTGGATCGGGTGGGAGAGGTGGTGCAACGCTTTTTCCACCGTTTCATCCCCAGCGTGCTCACCATCTTGGCGGTGGTGGCCTACCTGTTTTATCTCAACGGCATTCTCACCTTGACCACCCTGCTGATCGCCCCCCTGATGGCCGCTTTGATCAGTTGGTTTGGGGATCGCCTCTTGTTTCGCTCCCGCCTCAACCAAGAGAAGATGTCGGATTTGGCCGCCCTCTTGACAGAAGTGTTTGCCGGCATCAGTCTCACTCGCGCCTTTGCGGCCGAGGACTACGAAATTCGCCGCTTCAGTGCCATTGCCGAAAGCAACCGCCTGGCCCGGTTTCAGACCGAGCAGGTGAAAGCCATCCAAGACCCGGTGGTGGGTTTCCTGTACGCCATGAGCGTGTTGGGGGTGTTTTGGGTGGGCGGCTGGCAAATTAGCCAGGGCAACCTGACCGGCAGCCAGTTTCTCGGCTTTATTGCCGGTGTTGCCATGTTGATCGACCCCATTGTGCACATCACCAACAACTACAGCGAGCTGAAACAGGGTGAGGCTTCGGTGGAGCGGATTTTCGAGCTGCTGAACACTCGCTCGCAGATCCGGGAGCTGCCCGGCGCTCGGCCTATGCCCCCCATTCAGGGCTGGGTGGAGTTCGAGCAAGTTTCCTTTGCCTACAAACCGGATCAGCCGGTGCTCAAGGAAATCAGCTTTCAGGTGTCTCCCGGCGAGATCGTGGCCTTGGTGGGATCCTCCGGTGCCGGCAAATCCACCCTGGTGAGCTTGATTCCCCGCTTTTACGATCCGCAGCAGGGCTGCATCCGCATCGACGGCATCGACATCCGCACCGTCACCCTCAAGAGCCTGCGCCGCCAGATTGGCATTGTGCCGCAGGAGATCACCCTGTTTTCGGGAACCATTGCCAGCAACATCGCCTACGGACAAGAGCAGTTTGACCTGGAAGCGGTACGCCAGGCGGCCCAGGTGGCCAACATCGACACCTTTATCGAGAGCTTACCCGATGGCTACGCCACCCGCGTGGGAGAACGCGGGGTCACCCTTTCCGGCGGACAACGGCAACGGCTGGCCATTGCCCGCGCCGTGTTGCTCAACCCCAAGATCTTGATCCTGGACGAGGCCACCTCTGCTTTGGACAACGAGTCGGAAGCGTTGGTGCAGGAGGCGCTGCAACGGCTGATGCAACGCTGCACCGTTTTTGTTATCGCCCACCGCCTCTCGACAGTGCGCACCGCCCACCGCATTTTTGTCTTGGAGCAAGGGCAACTGCTGGAGCAAGGAAATCACCGCGAGCTGCTGGGCAAAGGGGGGCGCTACGCCCAGTTTCACCTGCGCCAGTTTCAGTAGGCTTCAGAGCCGCCACTCCTGCCGGAAAGGCCGATAGAACTCCGGATCCTGAGGCGCACCCCCCGCGATCCCGCAGATGGCCGAGGCAAATTGCACCGCCCGCTGCAGCAACACCTCCTCTGGCCATCCCCGCAGCAGGCCCAGGATGGCCACGGCACTGAAGCCATCTCCAGCGCCCACCGTATCCACCATCTGAGGTACGGAAACCGGGTCGGCCTGATAAACCTGGGCGGGGGTGATCAGGAGCGCACCTGCGGCCCCTAGAGTCAAAAATAGACCTTTCAGGTTCAACTGCGCCCGCAGGATCTGCCCTTGCTCCCGCACCTCTTTGGCAGGGATCCCTTCTAGCCGCGCCACCTGCTCCAGCTCCGCCTGGTTTAGCTTCAGCCAATCGCAGGTGCGCAGCATCTCCCGGATGGGATCCGGCTGCCACCAGGGATCCCGCAGGTTGAGATCCAAAAACACCGGACAGCGAAGGGCGGGGATCGTCTCCTGAAAGTGGCGATGGGCCGCTTCCCGTCGCGCCGCCAAGCTGCCCCGATAGAGCAGGCTGGGCTGGAGAACCCCGATATCCAACTGAATGTAGTCGTAGGCTTGGTCGGGCAAGATGGCAAAGCTTGGGATCCCCTCTGCATCCAGCGTGACTTGGACTTGGCCGGTGGGGTGAATCGGATCCCGTTGCAAACCTTCCAGGCGCAGCCCCTGCCGCCGCAGCGCCGCCAACAACTTTTCTGCCGCTTCGTCTTGGCCGATGCGGCTAAGCAAGAGGGGATCGGATCCTAACCCCTTGAGGTTCCAAGCCACGTTCAAAGCCGCACCGCCCAGCACCACCTGGCTGGGGAAGCAGTCGAAAAGCACCTCCCCCAAAATGAGAGGCAAGCCCTGGGGCACATCGGGGGGATCCATCATCGGCACTTAGGAAGCAGCCGCTCCCTGCAGCTCCAGGATTTGCTGGTAGGTGTTGCTGCGGAACCAACGCTCGATTTCTCTGGCCCGCAGGACCGGCAGCGGATGGGTGCGCCCCACCGTTTGCATCTGCTTCAGCTCCATCTGCCACAGATCCCCGTCCAGCTCGTCGTAAGCGCGGGCCTGCTCCAAAAAGGCGTCCACATTCAGCTTAGAGGCCAATTGCGGGGATCCACCGCACAACTTCATCAACACCGAGATCACCGTCTTGGCGTCTTGGGTGACCAACAGCGCCGCCCGGTCACAGGTAAACTCGGCGCACCGCAGCCAGTGCATCAGTTGCTCCTGCAACGCCTGATAAAACAGCCCGCCGAAGGGGAGCAAGCTGGTGGAGAGCATGAGGATGTTGGCCATCGTCAAGTAGACGCCGTGATTACATTTCAAATGGCCCAATTCATGGGCGATCACGGCTTGAATTTCCGGCGGCTCCAACAGATCCAGCAGAGAGCTGTGCAAAACGATAAAAGGCTTTTTCCCCTGCATGGCAAAGGTATAGGCATTGGGCGTGGGGTTCTGCCGCACATAGAGCTGGGGCACGTCCAGATCCAAGATGCGACAGGCCTGCACCAAAAGCTGGTGAATCTCCGGCAGCTGATGCTCGTTAATTTGAATACTGGAAGCGATGTTATCCAGATAAAAGACCTGTCCTGCTGTTGAGCCGAGCCAGTTTTGAATCAGCAGGCCCAGCCCCGGCACCTGCTGCAGAGAGCGGGTTGCCTGCAGATCCACAGGATGGCGAAACTGGTCGGCCCGCAGGCCCAGCAGAATGCGAGGTTCTTGTTGAATGGATGACATAGACAAGATGGGGAGAAAAAGGCTTCAAAAGCAGGCGGGCGGCTGGAGCTTGGGGATCCCTGCTGTCGGCCGTCAAGGGATGGAGACCAAGAGAGCTGGGCATGTCCGGGCTGACCTGCAACTGAGGGCTGTGAACCCCCTCCAACTGTTGCCTCGGCAGACTCCGCCCTTCCCTACATGGTTTCTTGATTTTAGCCGCTACTCTGGAAACATCTCTTCTCTCGACCCTAGTCCGTTTGCAAGCTAGACCCCTTTGTCGTCGTTCTAAGGTCATCATGCGGATCCCGACTTCCACCTATCGCATTCAGTTTCATGCTGGGTTTGACTTCGAGGCAGCACGGCAAATGGTTCCCTACCTGAAGTTGCTGGGCATCAGCGACTTGTATGCCTCTCCCATCTTCCAAGCCCGCAGCGGTAGCACCCACGGCTACGACGTGGTGGATCCGAGGCAGATTAACCAGGAACTGGGGGGAAGTGAAAAGTTTGAGCTCTTGTGGGAAACCCTCAATCAGCAGGGAATCGGCTGGATCCAAGACATCGTGCCCAACCACATGGCCTATGACGGCCAAAACCAAATGTTGATGGATGTTCTAGAAAGTGGGCCCAACTCAGACTTTATCGATTACTTTGATGTCAACTGGAACCACTCCTATCTGGGTATTAAAGGCAGGATCTTGGCACCCTTTTTGGGAGATTTCTACGATAAATGTTTGGAGTCTGGTCAAATTCAGCTTCGTTACGATGCCGATGGCCTCAGCATCAACTACTATAACCTGAGATTTCCTCTGAATATCGATACCTATGCCGATGTTTTTACCTACAACTTAGGTAAATTGCGGCGGAAGTTAGGGCGAAGCCACCCCGACTACATCAAGTTACTCGGGATCCTCTTCAGCCTGAGATTTATACCCAGCAAGGAAGATCTCCTAGAACGCACCGATCAAATTAACTTTGCTAAGCACTCCCTTTGGGAGCTTTACACGTCTAGCCAATCTATTCAAAACTTCTTTGACGAGAACATTGCCATCTTTAACGGCAAGCCGGGGGATCCCTCAAGCTTTGACTTGTTGGACGACCTTTTGGCGCGGCAGAATTTCCGCCTTTCCTTCTGGAAAGTGGGCGCCGAGGAAATCAACTACCGTCGCTTCTTCACCATTAACGAGCTGATCTCGCTGCGGATGGAGGATCGCGAGGTCTTTCGCAAAACACATCAGCTTATCCTTAAGCTGGCAGAACAAGAGCGCTTTACAGGCTTACGTATCGACCACATCGACGGCCTGTTTAACCCGGAAGAATATCTCCATCGCCTGCGGGAACGCTGCCCAGATCTCTACATCGTGGTAGAGAAAATCCTAGAAGCCGATGAGAAACTGCCTCAGCAATGGCCGATTCAAGGCACAACAGGATACGACTTTTTAGCCAAGCTCAATGGTCTTTTTTGCCAGGAAGAAAATGCAGAGGCTTTTGACTCTCTTTATCAAGACTTTACGAACCTACGACATTCCCCAGAACAGGTGATTGAAGACAAAAAACGTTTGATCATCGAGCGCAACCTGGCAGGTGATATGGATAATCTTGCTTTTTTGCTCAAGCAGATCACCAGCCATCACCGCTACGCTAACGACTTTACCCTCTACAGCTTGCGCCGAGCCCTGGTGGAAGTTTTGGTGTGCTTCCCGGTTTATCGAGTTTACATCCACCAAGGGATCCTCAGCCCAGAAGGTCAGCAGGTTATCCGTAAAGCTGTAGAGAAAGCCAAGGAGAACCTGCCCATCTTGGTAAACGAACTAAATTTTCTGCAGCGTTTTCTCTGCCTGGAGTCTCTCGACAATTTGTCAGAGCAAGAGAGAAACGAGCAGATCTACTTTGCCATGCGCCTGCAACAGTTGGCCGGCCCTCTCATGGCCAAAGGGGTAGAGGATACGGCCTTCTATGTTTATAACCGGCTACTATCCTTAAACGAAGTGGGCGGGGATCCCTGCCGTTTTGGCTTTTCTCTGCAGGAGTTTCACCGCTTTAACCAAGAACGAGCAGCCGAGTGGCCTTTTTCGATGAATGCTTCCTCTACCCACGATACCAAACGCGGCGAAGATGTACGAGCCCGCCTGAATGTGCTGTCTGAAATCCCTGCTGAATGGAAAAAACACATCAACCTTTGGCATGAGCTGAACCTCGGTTACAAGGTCCGCAGCAATCAAGCCAAGCGCTCGGAACTGCCAGATCGCAACGATGAGTATCTGCTCTACCAGACTTTGCTCGGCTCTTATCCCTTCCAAGCGGAAGAGGTGCCCCAGTTCGTGCAGCGGGTTAAGGACTATGCCATCAAAGCTGTGCGGGAAGCCAAAGTTCACACCGCTTGGCTTCGCCCCGATACCGAGTATGAAGAAGCCACCCTCGCTTTTATCGATCAGATCCTACAGACTTCAAGCCCCTTTTTGGAGTCCTTCTTGCCTTTCCAACGCAAAATTGCCCACTTTGGCATCTTGAATTCCCTCTCGCAAACGCTGATCAAGCTCACCAGCCCTGGGATCCCGGATATTTACCAAGGTACCGAGCTATGGGATCTAAGTATGGTGGATCCCGACAATCGTCGGCCTGTAGATTTTTCTCGTCGCCTCGCCTACCTAGAAGAAATTCAACGGCGAGTCAAACAGGATCCTCTACAGCTTGTCGAAGATCTGCTGTCCCACCGCCGCGACGGACGCATTAAGCTGTTTCTCATTCATCTTGTGCTCAAGGCCCGTCAGGAACAGCCGCAGTTGTTTCTTGGCGGAAATTACATTCCCCTGCAGGTGAGCGGATCCCATGCTGCCCACGTGGTGGCTTTTGCCCGCCAGCACGAGAAGCAGGTTTTGATTACGGTGTCACCCCGCTTTTTGACCTCGTTGATCGACGAGACGCAGGATCCCCTGGGAGAAGCCGTTTGGAAAGATACTGAAATTCATCTGCCCCGCTGGAGGCGGCTGGAGTGGGTGAACGGGCTGACCCAAGAAGGGATCCCTGCCGGCGAAACCTTGCCGGTGGGCATCCTCCTCAAGTCTTTTCCGGTGGCCCTGCTGTGGGGGCAGAAGAACCTACTGAGCAATTGAGGCCGGGGTCAGGGCCTGAAAGTTGGCGATGCGGGCAAACTCCCGCGGATCGAGGCTGGCCCCGCCCACCAGCACTCCGTCGATCTGGGGTTGGGCCATCAGCTCGTCGATGTTGCCGGCTTTGACCGAGCCGCCATACAGGAGGGGCAGTTGGTCGGCGCCCAGGTGCTGGCGGATCAAGCCGATGACCCGATTGGCCTCTGCGGCTGCACAGGTGTCGCCGGTGCCGATGGCCCAGATCGGCTCGTAGGCAATCACCAGGTTCTCCAGATCGATCCCTGCCAAGGCGCGATCCAACTGCCCTAGGATCCAAGACTCGATCAAGCCCTGCCGTCGCTGCTCCTGGCTTTCGCCCACGCACAAGATGGGGGTGAGGCCATGCCGCTGCGCCGCTGCCAAGCGCCGATTCACGGTTTCATCTGTCTCGCCGAAGTATTGCCGCCGTTCACTGTGGCCGACGATCACGTAGCGCACCCCCAATTCCGCCAGCATGGGGCCGGAGATCTCCCCGGTAAACGCCCCCTGATCCTCCCAATGCAGGTTTTGTGCTCCCACGGCGATGCCGGATCCCAGCGTTTGCTCTGCCACCACGGCCAGGTCTGTGAAGGGCACACACAGGATGATCTGCCGTTGTGAAGCCGCTCCTAAGGACGACGCTTGCAGAGCCGGAGCAAACTCCCGCAGAAACTGGCGGGCCTCAGCCTGGGTTTTGTACATCTTCCAGTTGCCGGCGATGAGGATGGGACGCAAGGTGGATCCTCCCTAAAAGACGCTCAGAAGACAACTAAAGAAGGGGATCCCAAAGCAGAAACCCAAATGGATAGGCAGGGATCCCAGCTTTTGTTTTTTCGTATGTCACAGTTTATCAGCAAGCGGCTCCAGAATACGGCGATGGGATCCGGGCCCCGGTTAACCCTCCTGGGCCGTCTCTTGTTCCAGGCTGGCAGCGATGGCCGCCAGGCAGTCTTCCCAGGCGGCTCCCTGCTCCAGAGATTGGACGGCGACGGCATAGGTCTGGGGGTGGGCCTGCAACAGCGCTCGTCCCTGGCGCAAGAAGCGGTTGATTTGGACCTTCATTTTGGCTGGAGAGGTCAAGGGCTGCGCTGCCAACAGCGTTGCCAACTGCTGCCGATCCTCTGTATCGCCCGTAATTTGGCTGTAGTGCAACGATTCTGCGGCTGCCCCCGCCATCCAGAACGTGCCGTAGCGCTCCACCTCTGCCCAAGGGATCCTTCCCTGAGCCTGCCAAGTGTGCATCGGGGCCCGATCCAACTCCACCCCGCCGTAGCCAGGCATCCCCCGTCGAAAGGCTTGCCAGGGACTAAGCACATAGCCCAACAACGGGATCCCGAGCAGATGGGCCACCAAAATGTGCCCCGCTTCGTGGCGGATGACCCGCTGCCGGTAGGCCGGCGAAGCCCAATCCAGCAGCCCGCCCAGCAACCCTGAAATCCGCCCCCCAAAGGCCACTTGCTCGACGATGACCAGCCCCACCAGTCCTACCAGGGGCATGGCAACCCGCGGCCCCAGCACCGCCGACAAAACCAAAGCTGCCACCACCCAAGCAGCGCGAGTAACTCCAGCTTCTGACATCGGCTAGCTACCCCCTTAACCAACCAGCTGAAGGGAGGATCCCATAACAGCTTACGCGCCAAAACCCAACAGGAAAGCCGGGCTTTCACAACCCGACAATCTGGGTGTTTTCAAAGGTGGCGAGAATTGCATCCAGATCTTTGCTCTGCAGTGAGTAGGTGGCAGTGGCATCGCTGCCAAACTGGATCTCGTCCCCATCCTCAAGATCCCGAAATTCCACCCGCTGCCCACCCACGTAAAGGCCATTGGTGCTAGGATTGCCCTGAATGTCGCCGTCGATAATTTGGTAGGTGAACCCGTCGGGAGAAGAAGGAGATTCGGTTTTAACCAAAATAGCGTGGTAGCGAGAGGCGTACTGCGAGTCAATGCGAATACTGTTGCGCGGATCCCGGCCCAATGAGTAGAGCTCGGCTGTCAACCAGTAGGCCTTTGGCCCCTGTCGATCTTTGACAATTAGCACATGATTGAGGGCCGGTCGGCGAGGGGGCGTGGTCATAAAGCCACCCACTTGCACAACACTGAGGGCAGTATACCCAAAACATAACATACGGAATCCCCCAGTTGGATCCCCATATCCACCGGATGAGTCTCACTGGGATGGGCAGGATTGGCACATCACCCTGAGCAGCGAGTAGATTTTTGTAACAACTCCTCTCATAATGGGATTAACGATGCACATGGATCCCTGACCATGAATGGCTCGCAACCGGATCCCGGTGTCCAACCCCGTCCTCCCCAGACACCGAGGCTGATTGAGCTACCGGAAGATGAAACCGATGCGCAGCTTGGCGATCCCCTGCGCATGCAGCGCTACGAATGCCGTTCCTGTGGCTACGTTTACGAGCCGGCCAAGGGGGATCAACTCAATCGGATCCCGGCGGGTGTGCCGTTTGAGGAATTGCCCGCCGATTGGAAATGTCCGGTGTGCCGAGCCGACCAGCGCTTCTTCCAAGCAGTGGGAGCCAAAGGCAAGCCTTCGGGTTTTCAAGAGAACTTGCGCTACGGCCTGGGGGTGAACGTGATGACCCCTGCCCAAAAGAACCTGCTCATTTTCTTGGGATTGGCGCTGGGGTTTTTATTTTTGATGAGTTTTTATTTCGTCGAGTGATGGCCAAGATGTTGAAGCTCTTGAGACTGGCGCTGTTGGCTGCTTGCTCCCTGCTGCTGATGGCGGCGCGGATGCCGAATATGCAGGTGGTGCCCTGGCAGCAGGTGGAGGTGCCTACCCAAAACATTCTGCTGGACATCGCCTTCACCGGCACCACCCCTACACACGGCTGGCTGGTGGGAGACAAGGCGACACTGCTGGAATCCCACGATGGCGGTTTGCACTGGCAGGTGCGGGAGCTGTCGAGCTTGGAGCCAGAAGCCTACCTTGCCTCGATCAGCTTTGCCGGGGCAGAAGGCTGGGTGGCCGGGCAGCCGAAGATCCTCCTTCACACCCTGAACGAGGGATCCGACTGGACTTCCATTCGCCTCAACACCCAACTGCCGGGTGAGCCGATCTTAATCCAGGCTTTGGGCCCTGGGGCTGCCGAGATGGTGACCAATGTGGGCGCCATCTACCGCACGGAAGATGGCGGGCAGACCTGGCGCGCTCAGGTGGAGGAGCCGATTGGGGCCATCAAAAACATCGCCCGCGGCCCTGGGGGAGAATACCTGGCGGTGTCGTCGCGGGGCAGCTTTTATTTTCTCTACACGCCAGAAAGCCGCGCCTGGAAGCCTTATCCGCGGGAGAGCTCCCGCCGCATTCAAAACATGGGTTTTGGCCCCAACGGCAGCGCCTGGAAACTGAACCAAGGGGCAGAGATTGCCTTCACGGAGGACTTCACCTCTGGCGAGTGGGCGTCGCCGCTGCGTCCGGGTCGGGCCCTCAGCTTTGGCTATTTGAATGCGGCCTATCAAAACGACCACGACCTGTGGGTGGTGGGGGGTGGCGCCACCCTGATCCACAGCCCCGACGGTGGCAAAACCTGGGAGCAGGCTAAGCAAGTCAGCGATATCCCCGCCAATTTCTACAGCATCGAGTTTTTCGGCCCCGACCGAGGGTTTATCTTGGGGCAACGGGGCACCCTCTTGCGCTATGTCAGCTCCAACAACTCCTGACGATCTCAGGGATCCCTAGCCGGTACGCGGGTGGATACACGCGCCAGGGCCACAGTTTCGCTTCCGCGGCTGCTGGTTGCTGCCAGCGGTACTGGCGGGCACGTTTTTCCGGCTTTGGCCATTGCCGAGCAGTTGCCCGATTGGCAGATCGAATGGCTGGGGGTGCCGGATCGGATGGAAGGGAAGCTGGTGCAGGAGCGCTACCCTTTGCACCGGGTTGCCATGTCTGGCTGGCAGGGATCCCCTCTCCACAAGCTGCGAGCCTTGGCTCAACTGGCGCGGGCGACCCTGCAGGTACGCCAACTCCTCAAGTCGGGACGGTTTGATATCGTCCTGACCACCGGTGGCTACATCTCCGCCCCGACCATCTTGGCCGCCCGTTCGCTGCGGGTGCCGGTGTTGCTGCACGAGTCCAACCGCATCCCCGGCAAAGTCACCCGTTGGCTGGGAAGATTTTGCCACGTGGTGGCGCTGGGCATGGCGGAGGCGGCAGAGCATTTGCCGGGGGTGGCCGCCCAAGTGGTGGGCACGCCGGTGCGGGCCGAGTTCTATCGGCCCCAGCCCCTGCCCGCCGATCTCCCCATCCCCGACGGGGATCCGCTGATCGTGGTGATAGGGGGGAGCCAAGGGGCACGGGGCCTCAACCGCATGGTGGCCGCCTGTGCCGAAGCTTGGTTGGAGGCGGGGGCTTGGATTGTGCATCTGACGGGCGGCAGCGAGGCCGGGATCCCCATCCATCCCCGCTACCGGCCCTTTCCTTTCCGCACCGATGTGGCTGCCCTGCTGCAGCGGGCAACGTTTGCCATCAGCCGGGCCGGAGCCATGAGCCTGGCGGAGTTGTGGGCCACCGCCACTCCGGCCATTTTGATCCCCTATCCTTTTGCCGCCGAGGATCATCAGTATCAGAATGCCCTAGCCTTTGTGGGGCGCGGTGGGGGTGTGGTCATGCGAGAATCCGAAGAGCATGTGGACTTGCTGCGGCAAACGGTGTTGACCTGGTTGGCTCAGCCGCAGGTGGTTGCCCAAATGGCTGCCCACTTGCAAGCCACAGCTCCCCCCAATGCCAGCAAGGCCGTAGCCCACCTGTTGCAGGAGATCTGCCAAAGTTCTGCCCGTTAACTCCCCCAGAGGGCCAGCCGTGGTACAGCCGAGAGTGGATGGTCTTTCCCAATGTCCGCCTGAGCCCGCCGTTTGCGCTCCTCGGACGGAGCCGTCAACCCCGCTGCCAGAGCTCCGGCTCGCCGACAGGACGGAATCGCTGTTGATGCAGCTAGAGCAGTGCTTCGGGATCCCTCAGCGCCCCCACACCCCCGACGGCCTTCCCCTCTATCCCGATCTCCTGGACGAGTTGGTGGGCACGGTTCTCTCCCAAAACACCACCGATTACAACAGCAGCCGTGCCTTCCGCGCCCTCAAAGCTGCCTTTCCCACCTGGGAGGCCGTCTTGGCTGCCGACCTGGCGGAGCTGGCCCAGGTGATCCGGCCCGGCGGCTTAGCCCACCTCAAGGCAGCCCGCATTCAGGAGATCCTGGCCGCCATTGGCGAGCGACGGGGATCCCTCAGTCTTGACTTTCTAAGAGACCTGGACGACGCCAGCGCCCTCGACTTTCTGCTCTCCCTAAAAGGGGTAGGGCTGAAGACCGCCACCTGTGTGTTGTTGTTCGGGCTAGGTCGGGATCTCTGCCCGGTAGATACCCACGTGCATCGAGTGGCCAACCGTCTGGGCTTGGTGCGGGCCAAACATCCCGACGACACCTTTGCTCAGCTTTCCCCGCAGATCCCCAAGGGCAAAGCCTACTCCCTGCATGTCAACTTCATCCGGCTGGGCAAGCGCATCTGCAAAGCGCGTATGCCCGAGTGTAGCCGCTGCCCGCTGCGTCGCACCTGCCCCTCTGCCCCCTTGCGGCAACGTTGATCCCCGCAGCAGAGTTCTACGCAGAGGGGATCCCCTCTTGTCCGTTGCCCTGGGCTGGAGGAACTTCCGGCTCCAGGACTTGCCGCACAGATTCGATCTCTTGGGAGAGCAACACCCGATCCCGCTCCAAGAGGCCGACCACATGCTCCGGATCCTCCCGCGAGACCACCGGCAACTGGCGCAAATCGTATTCGTACATCGGCTCGGCAGCCACTGCCACCGCCTCATCGGGAAAGGTGGTGAGCACCGCCGATTGGCTGACCTGCTCTACTGTCAGCTCGGCCAATTCCCCAGCTTCCCTGTGAGCCAAAGCGCGCTCGAGGTCTTCCAGGGTGAGAATACCTCGCAGCCGCTCCTGGCCATCCACCACCAAGGCGCTATGGCACTTTTGTTGCAGCAAACGCTCCAGGGCCTCCCGCAGGGGCGTATCCTGCTGCAACAGCAGAGAAGGGGGTACCATCACCTCTTGCACCGTCAGGCCCTTGTTGGGCTCCTGGCCG
The DNA here is from genome assembly GCF_047462395.1 of Synechococcus sp. H55.7. Taxonomy (NCBI): domain Bacteria; kingdom Bacillati; phylum Cyanobacteriota; class Cyanophyceae; order Synechococcales; family Synechococcaceae; genus Synechococcus; species Synechococcus sp. H55.7. The sequence goes on along the minus strand of NZ_JANSJD010000024.1, from coordinate 22,683 downwards.
CGACGGGCGGAAGGGTAGATGGCCGGTGAGTGCAACTGCTCCGCCAGCCAAATGCTCAAACCCACCGCCGCCATCACCGGCAGCGCGATGTGGTAGTCCCGCGTCATCTCAAACAGCAGCAAAATGGCCGTCAGCGGAGCCCGCACACTGGCCGCCAACACCGCCGCCATGCCCACCATGGCGTAAGCGGCAGGGGGAGAGAGGGCGATGGCGGGCAACACCTGTCCCAACACCTGGCCGTAGGCTGCCCCCAGCACCGCCCCCAGGAACAAAGCCGGCGCAAAGGTTCCCCCCACAAAGCCGCTGGCCAGGCTCAAAGCGCTCAGCAACAGCTTGCCCAGCAAAAGCAGGCCCAGATGGCCAAGGGAAAAGGGCACAGCCTGCAAGATCGACTCAACGGTTTCATAGCCCACCCCCAACGCCAACGGGATCCCCAAGCCCGCCCAGCCCAGGATCCCACCTCCCAAAATGGGCTTGCTCCAAGCCGGCCAAGCGGCCAGGGGGCCACTGCCAAACAGGTGCTTGCCCCACTCCAGAGCGTAGCTGAAGGCCAGAGAAACCAGGCTGGCCAAAAAGCCCAAGCCAAGATAGAGGGGCACCTCCAGCAGGCTGTGGATCTCGTAGTCCGGCAAGACAAAAGCCGGCTGCGTAATGGTGGGCAAGAGAAAAGCCGGCTGCGCCCCCAACCCCACCTGGGCGACCAGGGCCGACACCACTGCCGCCAACACCACCACACTGACGGCAGAAGTGGTGAACGTGCGGGCCAAAGCCAGCTCCAGCGCCAAAAACACTCCGGCAATCGGCGCATTAAACCCCGCCGCCAGCCCCGCCGCCGCCCCCGCCGCCAGCAACAGTTGCACCCGCTCCCGCGAGAGGCGCAGGTTTTGCCCCAGCAGGGATCCCAACAAAGCGCCACTTTCCACACTGGGCGCTTCCGGGCCCAGGGAAGCCCCCGCGCCCAACGAGATGGCAGCCGCCAGGAGCTTGAGCGGGATCCACCAGGGCTGAGGCGCCAAAGGACGAACGGAGCTCACCAGACTGGAGAGGCTCGAGTTGGGGAAGGGCACGACTGCTCCCAAAGCGCCGATCAGCAGACCTCCCAGCACCGGCGCCAAAGCCAGAGACCAGGATCCCGGCAGCCACAGGCCATGGTGTTCTGCGGCTCTGCCGATGCCATCGACAAAGACGTCTTGCAGCAGATAGCGACACCAGCCGATCAGATAGCGAAACCCGACCACCAACAGCCCCGTGCATAGCCCCACTGCCGCCGCCAGCAGCAGAAGAAGGTTCTCAGAAGAGAGGCGCAGGCGGAGAGCGAGGGCGCTGCTCATGATCGGCTCAAGGGCTTGGGGAAGGCAGGGTCAAGATCTCTACGCCAGTTTCGGTGACGGCAACCGTATGTTCGAATTGCGCCGAAAGCTTGCCGTCCAAAGTAACAGCCGTCCACTTGTCGGGGAGCACCTTCACCTCCCAAGTGCCCTCGTTGATCATCGGCTCGATGGTGAACACCATGCCGGGGCGGAGCTTCTCCCCTTTCCCTCGTTCGCCGTAGTGGGGGATCTGGGGGGCCGTGTGAAACTGCCGTCCCACCCCATGCCCGACAAAATCCCGCACCACGCTGTAGCCCTGGGATTCGGCATATTCTTGAATGGCAGCGCCAATGTCGCCGACCCTCCCCCCCGGCTTGACGGCGGCAATGCCCCGCCGCAGACATTCTTCGGTTACCTCCACCAAGCGCCGCGCCCGCTCAGAAGGCTGTCCGACAAAGAACGTTTTGGAGGTATCGCCGTGGTAGCCATCCAAAACCGGCGTCACATCGATGTTGATGATGTCGCCTTCTCGCAAAACCTGCTTGGGGCTGGGAATGCCGTGGCAGACCACGTGGTTGACGCTGGTGCAGATGGACTTGGGAAAGCCGTGGTAGCCCAGAGGGGCGCTTCTGGCCCCATGGGCCCGTGTCCAGCGCTCCGCCTCGTCGTTGAGCTCTTGAGTGGTAATCCCCGGCCGCACCAGCGGCTCTAGGTGCTTGAGCAGATCTGCCGCCAGGCGACAAGCCCGCCGCATCTTCTCCAGTTCCCGCGCCGAGAGCAACACAATGGGCTGGGGAGCTTGCGCGAGCTGGCTCATGCCCGTCTGCAAAGCGGATCCCAACTGCTCTCCCCATCGCTGAGAGCGACGGCTGAGATCTGTTAACAACGCTCGCATGTCTTCCATGATCAGACCTTAGATTAGACTTAATCTGTGAAAATTGTTCGCGTCAGCGGCGTGTAGCACCTCGAACCTCTGCCCCCGTCCAGGATGGGTTTGAGTTGAGGTACTCACTCACAGATTCTCTGCCGCCGACGAATCCGCTGCACCAACCACAGCCCCAGAAAATAGCTGACGAGAGCTCCCCAAAAGCCGACAAACGCACAACCGACAAACAGCGTGCCCGACACCTCCAGGCCCCACTGCATCCAGTTTCGCCAAGTGGCCGCCACCAGCTCTGTGGTGGGAAGGACAGTCCGGGATCCCAGCAGCCATTCTCCCACCTGATAGTTAAAGGCATAGATGGGCACATAGGTGAGGGGATTGCTCACCCAGGTTCCTGCTGCCGCTACTAACTTATTGCCTCGAAATGGAATGGCCAGCACCAGAGCAGCCAGGGTTTGAAAGCCAAAAATCGGGAAGCAGCCGGCAAAAACCCCTACCGCCAAGCCGCGGGCAATTTCCTTGGGCGACGATTGCAGCCGCAACAGCCGCAGGTAAAGATAGCGCAGCCAACGCTTCCAGGCAGAACCCTGGCGGGCCGAGGTCGGCCCCAGTTGAGATCCAGAGTAGGAGCGGGAATAAAGCCCAGGGGATCCCGACGAAGGTTCAGAGAAAGAGGGCAACCTCAACCAAAAGAGGGGGCTCATGGTGGCAAAAAGGGCAACGGAGGGAAGGTGTTAACTCCTGTAAATCCAGTGTATCTTTCCTGCCGTCGGCAAATCCAGGTCGGCAGCAACAGGATGAGGCTGGAGGATCCATTGAAGGGCGCTAGCTGAGCTTGTCCACCAAGGCCAGCACGAAGTGAAGACTCAAGTAGGAAACCAGCGCCACCAAAAACAGGAACAGGGCAATGCTCAGCCCAGATCGCAGGGCGACCCATTCTCTCTTGGGGTCAGGCTTTTCGGGGGGAGTTGTCATCAGAGCAAGTAGAGCAGGATAAACAACACAATCCAAACTCCGTCCACAAAGTGCCAGTAGATCTCAGCAGCCTCGACGCCAAAGTAGTGTTGGGCGCTGTAGTGGCCCGGCTTCAGGGATCGCCAGAGCACCGCCAAAATAAACAGCAACCCCGCCGCCACGTGCAGCCCGTGGAACCCCGTCAAGACATAGAAGGTACTGGCAAACAAGTTGGTGGTGAGGCCAAACTCCAGGTGGCTGTACTCGTAGAGCTGCCCGGCCAGGAAGATGGCCCCCATCAGGGCAGTGAGGGCAAACCACAGCCGCAATCCCTTGACGTTATTGGCCTGGATGGCAGGCTTGGCCTGGTGGATAACCAAGCTGCTGGCGAGCAAAATTGCCGTGTTGATCCCAGGCAAGAGCAATTCCCGCTCCGGCGTCCCTTCCGGCGGCCAGACCGGGGCCGTGAGGCTGTAGGCCAAATAGGCCATGAACAGGCCCAAGAACAGACAGCCTTCCGCTACCAGGAACATCAGCAGACCAAAAACGCGATGATCTGGGTGCTCGGCATGAGCGGCATGGGCCTTAGTGTGGCCGACCATCAAGGCATCAGAAGCGAGGGATCCTTGCATATTCCTGTCCACTTAAAATCAATTTTCGCCAAATTCCAGAGACTTCTCGAAACTGTAGGGGCAGCCCAGCCAAGATCAAGACGGGAATACCCGACGAGCAGAGGATGGATACCCAGCGGGCAAGTCTCCTGCTAAGAAGAAGTAGGCTCCGCCTCAGCCAGCTCCCGCAAGCTCTGCAACTGGGCGGCCAAGTAATCCAAAGTCTCCTTGCTGTGCAGGCCGTAGTCGTAGGGGCCAGTTAGCAGGATGGGATCCCCGTAGAAGTTGTGGGCAGGCGGTGGGGAAGAAGTTGTCCACTCCAGAGTTAGAGCCTGCCAGGGGTTGTCTCCGGCCTTGGGCCCAGCTACCCAAGAGTAGATGGCGTTCACCAAGAAGGGCAGCGTGGAGATGGCCAGAATGAAAGCCCCCACCGAGCTAATCCAGTTGAGGTCGGCAAATTGCGGGTCGTACTGAGCCACGCGGCGGGGCATGCCCATTAGACCCAGCTTGTGCATCGGCAAAAAGCACATGTTGAAGCCGACAAAGGTCAGCGCAAAATGCACCCGTCCCCAGAACTCGTTCAGCAGCCGGCCGGTCATCTTGGGGAACCAGTGGTAGAGGCCGGCATAGATGCCGAACACGCTGCCGCCAAACAACACGTAGTGCAGGTGGGCCACCACAAAGTAGGTGTCGTGGACGTGGATATCCAACGGCACCGAAGCAAGGATGATCCCGCTCAAGCCGCCGATGACAAACATGGAGATAAAGCCCATGCCAAACAACATGGCCGTCCGGTAGTGGATCTTGCCGCCCCAGAGAGTGGCCAGCCAGCTAAACACCTTGATCCCGGTGGGAACGGCAATGGCCATGGTGGCGATCATGAAGAACACCCGCATCCAGTCGGGGGTACCGCTGGTAAACATGTGGTGAACCCAGACAATCAAGCCCAAAAAGCAGATGGCCAAGCTGGAGTAGGCAATGGCTTTGTAGGCAAAGATGGGCTTGCGGGCATGCACCGGCAAGATCTCCGAGATCATGCCGAACACCGGCAGAACCATGATGTACACCGCCGGGTGGGAGTAAAACCAGAACATGTGCTGGTACACCACCGGATCCCCGCCGCCGCTGGGGTTGAAGAAGGCCGTGCCCGCCAACAGGTCAAAGCTAAGCAGGATCAGCGCCCCAGCCAGAACCGGCGTCGCGATGAGAGTGATGATGGAAGCAGCCAGCATCGCCCAGCAAAACAGAGGCATATCCTCCATCTTCATGCCGGGCATGCGCATCTTGAGGATGGTTGTAATAAAGTTCACGGCCCCCAGAATGGAAGAGGTTCCGCCTAACAAAATGCTCAGGATCCAGAGTTCTTCTCCCACTTTGCCACTGATGAGGCTCAGCGGCGGATACGAGGTCCAACCCGCTGCCGGGGCCTCGAGGAAGAGGCTGGCCAGCAGCAAAAGGCCGCTGGGTGGAATTAGCCAAAAGGCGACGGCGTTTAGCCTAGGAAAAGCCATGTCCCGCGCCCCGATCATCAGCGGCACCAGGTAGTTGCCAAAGCCCCCCATCAAAGCCGGGACAATCCACAAAAAGATCATGATTGTGGCGTGCAAGGTAAAGGCGCCGTTGTAGCGCTCAAAACCGAGAAAGTCGGCTTCGGGGGTGGCCAGCTCGGCCCGCACGGCTGTAGCCAGCGCTCCCCCCACCAAGTAGAAGAAAAAGGTGGTCACCAAATACTGGATCCCGATCACCTTGTGGTCGGTGGAGAAGGTAAAAAAGCGCCACCAGGGCTCGGCGGCAGGCTCCAGGCTGGCTTTGGGGGCGGCGGCAAAGGTGGGATTGTCCTGTAGCTGGGTCATGGCAAAAGGCTCCTACTGGCGTCACCAGAACGTCCGTCAAGGGGAAAGGGATCTCTCTAGCCCGCTGAGGGAAGGGATCCCGTTTGCGTCAGCGAGAGGGAGTCCTTGGGCAGTTGGAGTAGATCAGCAGGCGAGAGGCCCAAACGCTGCTGGTGAACTTGGACAAAGGCAGATTGTGGGTGAGGGTGGCGCTCAGCCAAGGCCAGGGCGCCGGTTCCGCCCCGAGCAGCCACAATTTGCTCCTGCTGCCAGCGCTCGAACTCTTCCGGCGTCTCCACAATCAGTTGCCCAGCCATCACCCCATGGTAGGGGCCGCATAGCTCGGCACAGATGATGGGATAGGTTCCTAGCTGCGTGGGCACAAACTCTAGGTGAGTCTCTCGGCCAGGGATCAGATCCTGCTTGAGGCGAAATTGCGGCACCCAGAAAGCGTGGTTGACATCCATAGCCGTCATGTTCAAGCGCACCCGCTTGTTAAGAGGCAGGTGCAGCTCACCGGCCACCAAACCCGACTCCGGATAGGTGAACATCCAGGCATATTGCATGCCCTGAACTTGAACCACCAGCTCTGGCCGGCCTGTTTCTTTTCCGGGCAGCACTGCAGGGGTGTAAGCATAGCCCGGATCCCCGGCTTCTGCCTCGTAGGCAGACCCCATCGCCATGGCCGCGTGGACGTGGCCGCCAACATCGGCGCCCCCATACACCGCTTGATAGACATCGAGACTGGCCAGGCCCAACCAGAGGATGATCACCGCCGGCACCGCCGTCCACACGATCTCCAGCAGCACGTTGCCGTGGTTGGGATCCCCATCTCCTCGATCGCCCCGCCGCTTACGGTAGCGGATAATGCAGTAGAGGAGTACCCCTTGCACCACCAAGAAGATCCCGGTGGCGATGGTGATCGTGCTGTTGAAGAGGCTATCGAACAAGGGAGCCGAGTTGGCAGCCGCTTCCGGAAGCAGATGGTGATTTTGGCCATACCAGAGACTGGCCAGGGTCAGCAGAACTCCGATACCCACCAAAAGGATGTTGCTCAGGGCACTCACGACTGCTTTTCCCCACTGCAAGAAAGGCTTACTCCAGCAGATTGCCCAATAGGGCCTGCCGGATTGAACTTGGCTTTTTATACCTCTCAGATGCTAGCTCACAGGAATCGGAGAGGATGGCTCAGGCTTATGGATCTCTTCAGGATCTTCCAGGGATCGGCAGTTTCGGCAGACCTGCGCAGGGGCCGTACTACACGACTCTGGTGGAGAGGCATCTCTCCGAACAGAGGTTCTCGTTGCCCGTAGCCTGAGGTAGCGTGGGATAACCCCGCCAGTTGGGGGGTTAGAGAGATTCTGCACCGTTGTTTCGCCAATGTCTTTTCCCCATTCATCGGCGACCTTTCTATCTGGCTTAGGGGATCCCCTGCCGATCCAAACCCCATCGACCGTCTCGGAGTTGGCCGGCATCCTCAAGGAGTGCCAGGGGCGGAAGGTGCTGCCGCTGGGGCAGGGGAGCAAGTGGAGCTGGGCCCAGGTTGCCGAGCCGGTGGATCTGGCTCTCAGCACCTCTGGCTTACGCCGGCTTATCGACCATGCGGCTGCCGATCTCACCGTCACGGTGGAAGCCGGTATGACCCTGGCAGAACTGCAACCCATCTTGGCAGAGCGGGGGCAATGGTGGCCGGTGGATCCCCTCTATCCAGATCGGGCCACCCTAGGGGGCATCATCGCCACCGCCGATACAGGTTCTCTGCGCTGGCGCTACGGTGGGATCCGCGACTTGCTGCTGGGCATAACCTGGGTGCGGGCGGATGGGGAGGTGGCCAAAGCAGGCGGGCGGGTTGTCAAGAATGTTGCCGGCTACGACCTGATGAAGCTGTTCACCGGATCCCTGGGCAGTTTGGGGATTCTGACCCAGGTAACCCTGCGGCTTTATCCTTTGCCAGCAGCCCAGTCTGCGTTGCTGGCTACGGGATCCCTGCCGGAGTTGGAGGTCTTGTGTCGGCAGGCGCTGACCGGCCCGGTTAACCCTGTGGGAGTGGATCTCTGGCTGAGGGCAGGGGGAGCTCAGGCCTGGCTCAGCTTTCATGGCTCGCAGCGAGCGGTTGCCCAACAGATGACCCAAATGCGGCGGCTGGCCCCCGCAGGGCTAACTTTGCAGGAAGTGAGTCCCAGCTCTCTGCCCCTGCCTCAACCCGGCTCAGAGGCGGTGCTGGCCAAGTTTGGGTGCCTGCCCAACCAGAGCCTGGCCACATTGGAGCAGTTTCAAGCTCTGTTTCCCGAGGCGCAGGTGCAACTGCACCGCGGCTGTGGGCTGGGACGGGCTTGGCTGGTTCAGCCAGAAGTGGGATCCCTGCTGCAACTGCAGCGCCACCTCAAGTCTGTGGGCGGATTTCTCCTGCTTCTGGAAGCCCCACCGGCCCTGAAGCGGGCTCTTCCCCCCGACTTTGGCCCAGCCACCAGCTTGATGCGCAGGCTGAAGCAGCAATTCGACCCCACCGGCACCTTTAGCCCCAGTTGGATATGAAGGCCACCGCTTCTTCCCCGGCATCCTGCTGGCCAAACGGCTGGTTCCGGTGCATTATAGATCTATAAGAACTTGAAACATTTCTTAATATCACTTCTCGGGATCTCAGCGTCAAAGCCAAAAAAGAGGTCAGCATGAGCATTGAGTGGCAACGGATACTCCGCATTGGGGTGATTTTTTGCATTGGGTTGTTGATTGGGGTCGGCGGAGGATCCCTGACCTGGGCGCAACCGGCCCTGCCGGTGGTGCCGATGGAGCTGCCTCAGCCGCCTCTGCCGGTTTTGGACTTAGCGGATCAGTTGACCAGCAGCCAAGAAGCCCAACTGGCGCAGCACCTGAACAAGCTAGAGCAAGACACCGGTTGGAAGCTGCGGGTGCTGACTCAGTTTGACCAAACGCCGGGCCGGCAAGTGAAAGAGTATTGGGGCCTGAATGAGCGCAGCGTTTTGATGGTGGCGGATCCCAGGGGCGGCAACTTGCTGGCGTTTAATGTGGGGGATGCCGTGCGAGAGATCTTGCCGCGCACCTTTTGGATTGAGCTGCAATCTCGCTTTGGCAACCAATTCTACGTGCGGGAGCACGGTACTCAGCGCGCCATCCTGGAGACCGTCGACGTCTTGGATCGCTGTTTTCACCAGGGGGGCTGCCGGGTGGTGCCCGGCCTGCCTCAAGAGCAGTGGATCCTGACGTTGGTGACCTCGATTTTGGGAGGGATCGTGTTCGGGTTTGCCGGCAAGCCCCGCCATGCGGAGGAGCTGTTTAACTGGCGCTGGGCTTTGCTCATTTCTCCTCTGTGGTTCATTTTGTTTGGGGCTTTCGGTATTGGCCCGGTGGTCACGCGCACCCAGGACTGGATCCCCTTGCTGCGCAATGTCTTGGGGTTTCTGGCAGGGGCCTTGGTGATCTACCTAGCTCCCATTGCTCGCCCGGCAGTGGATCAGCAATAGCCGACTCTTGACAGACTCCCAGCATCGAGGATCAGCGGTTTTCCAACGGCACTTATAAAGCTTACGGCCCGCTTGTGCGAGCAGTCTGGTCGGCCATTCCGCTGGCGCTCCTCGGACGAAGTCCTTGCAGCGGTGCTTATAACTCCCCTCTCCCTCTGGGAGAGGGGCTGGGGGTGAGGGCTGCTCCCTCTGGGAGAGGGGCTGGGGGTGAGGGCTGGGAGAGGGGCTGGGGGTGAGGGCAGCGACGCGGAGCGCTTGGGCTGGCGGCAAAGTATCTTAATCTTGTTGGAAACGACTATATCTCCCCGTCCGAGCCTGCCACTTGGGGGGCAAGGCTGGAAAATGCTAGAATCGACAAGCCTAAACTGCTGGTGTAGCTCAGTTGGTAGAGCACTCGACTTGTAATCGAGCGGTCGTCAGTTCGAGTCTGACCATCAGCTTTCTTGGCCGCTGTAGGGCTTGACTCTGCCATGTCTGTCCTCTCGCTGAAGCGGAACTCAGCTTCTACACTGGTGGTTAGATGGCTGCAGCGGGATCCCTGCTTGGTTGGGCCTATCCACTCAGCCGCTTGGGTTGTTCTCCTGAATTCTTGCTTGGATGTCTATGTCCGGTCTCCCAGCCGCCACGATTCGTCGATTGCAAAAGTTGCCCCAGGTGCCCTCGGTGTGGGAAGGGGATCGCCACACCCTCTTGGGATTGCCGCCCCTGGGATCGCAAACGGAAGGGGAGTGCATCCTGTGGGTGGATGGCATCCAGGGAGTGGTACGGGCCATGGAAGTGGTGCCCGCTGGCTCGGGTGTTGAGCCGATGGTGCGAACCTTGATCATGGCTATGGAGCAGCCCCATGCTGCTTCGCCCGCTCGTCCCCAAAAGATCGTCGTGCGGGATCGAGAGGTGCAGTTTTTCTTGCGCGGCATTCTGCACGAGCTGGACATCAAGGTGGAATGCCAGCCGGCATTGCCCTTGATCGACGAGATCCTGCAGAGCTTTCAAGAGGCCAACGGGCGGATCCCTCCCCCGCTGCCAGAAAACTATGCTGAGCTGCTGGCCGGCAGAGCCCTCACCCTCTGGCGAGATGCTCCCTGGAATTACCTAGAGGATCACCAAATCTTAGCGCTCGACCTCAACCACTGGGATATCCAAACCCTTTACGTCTCGGTGATGGGGCGATTGGGCATGGAGTATGGGGTGCTTTTTTATCGCTCGCTGCCTTCCCTCAAACAGTTTCGCCAGGATGCGGGGCAGCCGGATACTCCCGAAGAGATGGAAGAGGCCTTCCTCAGGCAAGATTGTCTCTATCTCACCTTTCAAGCTCGCCATCCTGAGCTCAACGAACTGCCGGATCTGGACTTGGCAGAGTTGGATCCCGATGAAATTGAGCCGAACTTCGGCACCATTCACCCTCTGGAAGGCTTGCGCGTGACTTTGCAGGAGGATGAGGCGGCGGTCTTGGCGGTGGCCCTGGAAGCCTTGCATCGCTTCTTCAAGCAGTACCACCGCAGGCTGGAAGAGGACTTTCAACCCTATCAGGGTCGGTACCGCATTCCCAACCCCCAGGCGGAAGGGGAAACCCTCTCGGTGCAAGTGCGCACCTTGCCAGACTTGGCTGCAGAGCTTCTGGAGCTGGAAGGAGACGAAGAGGAGGAGGAGCACACCCAAACCCTGCTGCGGGATGATTTGGTGCCTGAGGGTGCCCAACTGGGCCTGGGGGTGTTGCCGTGGACAACGGTGGAAATGCTGCGTCGCACGGGGCAGTGGCATCCACTCCCGCAAAGCAAGCTGGTGCAAAGGGGAGAAGGGCTGCCGGTGGTGATCGTGCGCACTTCCCGCTCCAAAGCGAAGCAGTTGATCGAGAATTTGCGTGGAGAAGGCGGGCCCCAGGGCGTTTGTTTCAACACAGGGGTAGATCCCTTCGATGGCGATCGCTACGACCTGGAAATTGTGCAAACGGGCAATCGCGACCTGCACCTGTTCGGGGAGTTTCCCGAAGATGATCCCGTTCACTCCATGGCCCGCAAGCGCTGGGAACGGTGGTGCCGGGCGACGGGTGGCTATTGCGGCTTGGTGGTGGCGATGGGGGTGAATTCTGTGACTCCAGAGCTGCAAGTGCGCCACATTCTGGCCCTATTTGAGATGCAGGCGCTCAACCCGACGGGATTGGGGCTGGGGCCGATGGTGCGCATCGGCCGGCAGTTGCATTTGCCTTGACTGGCCAGAGGTTGTTCAAATTAAGGATCCCAACAGGCTGGAAGCTGCTCAAAAGAGGCAAGATAATGCAGCTAAGGGATCCCAAGACAACAGAGGCACTGCAGATGACTCCTGTTGAGCGTGCCCGCTGGCTGAAAGCGCAGACGTTGTTTCAAAGCCTGACGTCGGAGAGCTTGTATCCTCTGGCAGAGCAAATGCAAGATCATCCCTTTGGCCAGGGAGAGGTTTTGGCAGAGGCGGGAACCACCCCGGCTGGGATCCAGATTTTGCTGGAGGGACGCTGGGAAGAGCGAGATCCCCATTCCGGGGAGGTTCTCAACCTGCTGCCTGGCGCGGTGGCTCATCTGGGGGAAGTCCTGGCGGAGCAGCCCCTGCGGCGGGATCTGGTGGCCGTTTCCGCCGGGATCCGGGGTTGGATCCCGGCTGCGGTGGTGCGCCGTTGGCTGGCAGAGCACTCGGGGCAATTGGCCGAGGCGCTGGCCCAGGCTCAAGAGCGCCTCAGCTATGAGCAGGAGCGGCAAGTGGCTTTGCGCCCCTACTTGGTGCCGAAGGTGGAGCGGGGGATCGTCGGCTCCAGCCGCTACGCGGTGCGCCTGCGGCAGCAGATTAAAGAGGCAGCCCAGAGCAGCAAGCCGGTGTTGATCTTCGGGGAGCCGGGCCTGGAAAAAGACAACGTCGCCGCCCTGATCCATTTTGGATCCCCGCGGCGGCGCCAGCCCATGATCAAGGTGGATTGCAGCGCCCTGCAGGCCAGTGGGGCGGATCTGTTCGGGCGGACGGGGGGCAAGCCGGGGTTGCTGGAGTGGCTGGGAGAGGGCACGCTGCTGTTGAACAACCTGCACGAGCTGCCCGCCGAGCTGATGCCCAAGTTGCTGCGCCTGCTGGAGACGGGATCCTACACCCCTGTGCAGCGGGGGGAAGGGGAGCCGGGAGAGGAGCGCCCCTGTCGCTGTCGTCTGCTGATGGTGTCAGAACGGCCCATCCCCGCCCTTGACCCTTGGGCGATGGCCATCAAAGTGCCGCCGCTGCGGGTGCGCAAGGCCGATATCAAAGCCATGGCCGACTATTTTCTCAGCCTCTACAGCCGCCGGCGCGGGATCCCCAAGCCCAAGCTCTCGCCGGAGGCGCTGCGCCGCTTGCAGAGCTACGACTTTCCCGGCAACTCGCGGGAGCTGCGCAGCCTGGTCGAGCGGGCGGCAGTGCAGGCCGCGGGGGCGAGCGTGCTGGGGGAAGAGGTGTTTTGGGCTTCCCAGCCTCGGGGCAAGCGGTTTCGCCTCAACCTGCTCAACGTCTATCCCCGCTTGCGTCGCCTGCTGCGCAGCCCTTGGTGGCCGGATCGCCTCAACTACGGCCTGGTGTTGCCCCTCTATACCCTGGTGGTGTTTCTCCTCTTTTGGGGGCCTCAGGATCGGGCCCACAATGTGGGGTTGAATCTTTTCTGGGCCTGGTGGTGGCCGCTGGTGCTGCTGGTGTTTCCCTTCTTGGGACGGGTGTGGTGTGCCGTCTGTCCTTTCATGATCTATGGGGAGTTGATCCAGAGGCTGTCGTTATGGCTTTGGCCGCGGCAGTTGCAGAAATGGCCGCGACAGCCGGCGGAGCGCTGGGGCGGCTGGGTGCTGTTTGCCGGGTTTGCGTTGATTTTCCTGTGGGAGGAGATCTGGGATCTGCCCAACACGGCTTACCTGTCGGGGTGGCTGCTGCTGCTGATTACTGGTGGAGCGGTGGCCTGCTCACTGGTGTTTGAGCGGCGGTTTTGGTGCCGCTACCTCTGCCCGATTGGGGGCATGAACGGCCTTTATGCCAAGCTCTCGATGACGGAGCTGCGGGCGCAGCAGGGCACCTGTTCGGCAGAATGCACCACCTACCAGTGCTACAAAGGAGGGCCCGAGAAGGGGGAAGGCATGGCGACGGGAGGCTGTCCCCTCTACTCCCATCCGGCGCAACTGCAAGACAACAAAGATTGCGTCCTTTGTATGACTTGCCTCAAAGCCTGTCCCCATCGCTCGGTGGAGTTCAACCTGCGCCCACCTGGGATCGAGCTGTGGACTACCCATACGCCGCGCGCTGCCGAAATTGCTTTGCTGCTGTTGTTGCTGGGAGGCATCTACCTACACTGTCTGCCGCGGTTGGCAGAACAGATGGCCCAATGGGGTCTGAGCTGGGATCTACGGCAGTTTTGGCCCCATCTGGGGGCCGCTTTGCTGGCTTTGGGGTTTCCCAGCTTGGTGCCTTTGGCAGCTTGGGGATTGGCTTGGTTGTGGCATCGGCTGGGCCGGGGGGCGCGACCCCGACCCTTTGCGGAGATGATCTACGGCTATCTGCCCTTGGTTTTGGGGGGAACGTTGGCTTTCTACTGGCCCCTGTTTTTAACGGAGGCGGGGCAGGTGCTGCCGGTAACCTGGGCAACTTTTTCCCAGACGGGATCTGCTCTTCCCGTGCTGTGGCAGGCGCACCCGGCGGTAGTTCAGTTTCTCCAGGGATCCACGCTGATCCTGGCAGTGCTTCTCTCTTGGGCCCTCACGGGCAAAATTGCCCGCCAGAGCTTGCAGTGGCCCTACCATCTGGGCGCTCTGGGGTTGGGGGCGAGCTTGTGGCAGGTGCTGGGGATTTGATAGTCGAGATCCCAGACCTCGGGCTGTGGAAATCCTGTGGGATCATGAAGAAGTCTCCTACTCTAGGAAAGGGGCCACTTTCTCCATGCCTTCTCCTTTTTCTGTCCCCTCTTACCCGGTTCACATCCACGACCGCCAACGGGACACCCACTATCTGATCCAGGTACCGGCGAATCAATACATCTTGGCCAGTGCCGAGGCCCAAGGGATCCAACTGCCCTTTGCTTGCCGCAACGGCGCCTGTACCACCTGCGCGGTGCGAGTGCGTCGGGGATCTCTGTACCAGCCGGAGGCGATGGGCCTCTCGCGCGAGCTGAAGGAGCAGGGGTATGGGCTGCTGTGTGTGGGCTATGCCCGTTCGGAGCTCTGGGTGGAAACCCAAGATGAAGATGAGGTGTATGAGCTGCAATTTGGGCGCTACTTCGGCCAGGGACGGGTCAGGCCGGGGATCCCCCTTGAGGATGAATGATGTTTTTTTCTGCACCGGTTGTGTCTCAAGAGTTGCCGCCGCATCCCTTGCCCTCTCGGCCGCGGGGCTGGCTGCTGGGGGCGGCGGCGCTGCTCCCGGTGAATTTGGCCCCCAGCTTGCTGTTGGCTTTGGTGGGGACAATCCAGGGCTATACCTGCTGCGGTAAAAGGATCCTTCGCGATCCTCTATTTGGGCTGGCAGCTCTCCTGAGCTTGGCTGCGGTGGGCGTGGCCTTTGTGGGTGAGGATTGGCGGCTGAGCCTGCCGGGGATGTTCAACTACTGGCCTTTTTTGTTGATGCTGCCGGCCTTTGCAGCGGTGCTGGCCGATTGTGGTTCTCCTGGGGGCCGTCGTCGTTTGGCCCAGGTGCTGGTTCTGGGCAGCGGGCTGATGCTGCTTCTGGGCTGGGGAGAGGTGCTGTGGGGGTGGCAGGGGCATCTCGTTTTGGGGCCGCTTTGGATCACGGGGGTGGCCGGAGGCGAGCGACCGGCGGCAGCTTTTACCTCTCCCAATATCTTGGCCGTTTACTTGGTGATCCATCTCTGCTTGGCGGCGGGGCTGGGGTGGGAAGGGGTGGGACGATCCTGGCTGGGAAGAGCAGGGCTGGGGGCGATGCTGGGGCTGGGATCCCTGCTGCTGCTGCTGACGGCCTCTCGCAACGGCTGGGGAGTGGGGGGGCTGGCGCTGGTGATAGGGTTGGCGCTGCGGCGCTGTTGGTGGGGAATCGGGCTCTTGAGCGGCTTGGGGTTGGCCAGCTTGGCCGCCGCTTGGGATTGGCCGGGCTGGCGGGCCGTTGTGCCCCGATTGATTTGGAGCCGTCTGGCAGACACCTTCGATCCTCAAGCCCTCTATTTTAGTTCCACCGCCAACCGCTTGGATGCCTGGCATTTTGCCCTGCAGATGGCACGGGAGCGACCCTTGACCGGCTGGGGCTGGCAGAGCTTTGCCGCTCTTTACAATGCTCAGGATCCGCCGGAGCTGCTGGGCCACTGCCACAATTTGTACCTACATCTGGCGGCTGAGGGCGGGATCCCGCTGCTGCTGGGCCATCTGATCCTGTGGGGCTGGATTTTGGCGCGGGGGTGGCAAGCCTGGCGGCGCTCTCAAGAAAGTGTCCTGTTGGGGATGCTGCTGGCTTTGACAGCGTTTTTTGTCTCAGGGCTTTTGGATGTGGTGATGTTGGATGGCCGCGTGCACCTGTTGATAACGTTGCTCTTGGGGGCCGTTTGGGGAGCCGGCCTTGAGCAGCAAGACGACCCCGTCGCCGGCAAAGAGCAAGCCCAGAGGAGCCACTACTGAATGCTGCCGTGGAATATCCCTTGGCCGGCAATGAGTCCAGAATCCATCACGCCGACGGTTTGCAACGCGGAAGCCAGCTACAGTCAAGGGGGAGTTTAGGGGATCTTTGCGGTGAACCTGTACCGAGATGTGGTGTGGCCTTTGCTTTTTTCTGGACTGAGAGCCGATCCAGAAACGGTCAAGGTGGGGCTGTTGCGTGCCCTCCATTGGATCGACACTACCCAGGCCACCGGGATCCTGTCGGCTCTGGAGCGACTGTTTTGCTACCGGGATCCCCGGCTCTCGGTGTCACTATGGGGCCTCACCTTTCCCAATCCCCTTGGCTTGGCTGCGGGCTTTGACAAAGATGGCCTGGCTCTGGCCGTCTGGCCCAGCTTGGGATTTGGCTTTGTGGAGGTGGGCACCGTCACTCCTGGGCCGCAGCCGGGCAACCCCAAACCGCGCCTGTTTCAACTGCCCCAAGATCGTGCCGCTCTCAATCGTATGGGCTTTAACAACCAGGGGGCAGCGGCTCTGGCTGAACGGTTGCGCCGGTTGCGTCGGCGTCCTATTCCCATCGGGATTAACCTGGGCAAAGCCAAAATCACCCCCCTAGAAGAAGCGGCTGCCGATTACCTGGCCAGCTTCCGGCTACTCCAGGAGCTGGGGGACTACTTCGTGGTCAACGTCAGTTCCCCCAACACCCCAGGCCTGCGATCCCTGCAGGCTGCTGAGCAACTGGAGCCCATCCTGTCTGCCTTACAGCAGGAAAATCAAGGGCGAAAACCTCTTTTGGTGAAGATCTCCCCCGACTTGGACTGGCCTGAAATCGACAGCCTCCTGGAACTGGCCCAAACCTATGCACTGGCCGGGATTGTGGCCACCAACACCACGCTGCGCCGCGACAACCTGAAAACCCGTTTTCTACCTGGCCACGGCATCTCAGAACCCAGGCTAATTCTGGCAGAAGCCGGCGGGATCAGCGGTGCCCCCCTGCGGGAGCGTTCCACCCAAGTCATTCGCTACATCCACCGCTCCACCCAAGGAAAATTGCCCATCATCGGAGTGGGGGGCATCTTCACCTTGGCCGATGCTGTGGAGAAGCTGGAAGCCGGAGCCAGCCTGCTGCAAGTCTATACCGGCTGGGTTTACGAAGGGCCGGGTATGGTGCCACAACTGCTCCGAGGCCTGGCCAGCTCTTCTCCGCCCCGCCCTGATGTTACACTTCCCTCGCAGAATACCGCCATGGGTCAGATCCAGGCGTAAGATCGTTAGGGATCCCTGAGGAAGCTCGCCGGTGAACCTGCTGCAACACCTGTTCAAGACCCCCCATCCAGTTATTGGGGTGGTTCATCTGTTGCCGCTGCCCACCTCCCCCCGTTGGGGAGGGGACTTGGAGTGGGTGATCGCTCAGGCAGAACAGGCTGCCACGGCCTTGGCGGCAGGCGGGGTGGACGGGATCCTCGTCGAGAACTTTTACGATGCCCCTTTTGCCAAGGAGCGGGTAGACGCGGCGGTGGTGAGCGCCATGACCGTGGTTGTCCAGCGGATCAAAATGCTGGTCTCCCTGCCCATCGGGATCAACGTCTTGCGCAACGATGGCTACAGTGCTCTGGCCATCGCCGCCAGCGTGGGAGCGCAGTTTATCCGGGTGAATGTGCTCTGCGGGGCGATGATAACCGACCAAGGCATTATTGAGGGGAATGCCCACCGCCTGCTGCGCTATCGCCGCGAGTTGGGGGCCGACATCAAGATTTTCGCCGATGTGCTGGTGAAACACGCTCAGCCCCTGAGTCCCATCCGTCTGGATGCAGCCATCGCCGACACGGTGGAGCGCGGCCTGGCCGATGCCATCATTCTCTCCGGCTGGGCCACCGGCAAGCCACCCCTTCTGGAGGAGCTGGAGCTGGCCCGCCAGGTTGCCCCTCAGGTACCCCTGTTGATTGGCTCAGGGGCCACCGCCGAAAACATCGGCACCCTGATCCGCCATGCGGATGGCGTGATTGTGGCCAGTTCTCTGAAACGGCCGGCCCGTTCCGCCGGCATGCCGGTGCGCTGTGCGGATCCCTTTCCCCTCATTGACCCCATCCGGGTGCGGCAGTTTGTGGAAGCATTGCACCTTGGCCTGGGCGAACAGCCCGCCAATCCGGCTTGCCTGGCCACTCCCAGCTCTAGCTGCAGCTAGACCTCGGGGATAGAATTGGCATTACTTCGCCGTATCAGGGTTTCTCCTCATGTTGTCGGCTGAACTCGAAGGCTGGCAGCCTTCCCCCAGCTTGGTTTCCGCTCCCGTTGGTGGGACGGAGCCCTTGCCCTTGGAGGAAGTTTCGTGGAGCCAGGTGCCGGCTCAGGTTCCCTGCATTTGGGTCATCGACGACGACCCGGTGAGCCGTCGCTACATCGGCGAAGTCCTCAAAAGCTCCAACTACCGGGTGGAAAGCTGGGAAAGCGACCAGTTGGCCTGGGAGCACCTGCAGACCCTGGATGAAAGCGAATGGCCGGATTTGATCATCTGCGACTGGGTCATGCCGGGTTTGTCTGGAGTAGAGTTCTGTCGCCGTCTGAAGAACTCCGCTGCCGGCCAGTTTGTCTACTTCCTTTTGCTCACCGCCCGCTCCGAAGTTGAGGATCGGGTGCAGGGGCTGGATGCAGGGGCGGACGAGTTTATCGTTAAGCCGGTCGAGGCTGAGGAGCTGCGGGCCCGGATACGGGCGGGGCTGCGCCTGCAGCGGCTCACCCGAGCTTTGGCCCAGGCCAACCGGCAACTGCGGGCCCGCAACGAGCTGTTGGAGTCTCTGTCTTTGACGGATCCCTTGACCGGAGCCTTGAACCGCCGCGCTCTCGACCAGGCGTTGCCCCATTTGCTCAAGCAGGTGGGGCCCCGTGGGCAAGCCCGCTATCGCTATCTCTGCCTGCTGATGATGGATGTGGATTACTTCAAGCAGGTCAACGACACCTACGGCCACTTCATCGGCGACTGCGTGTTGCAGGCCCTCGTTGGGCGGCTGCACAATCAACTGCGTCCCTCCAGCCTGCTCTACCGCTACGGCGGCGAAGAATTTGTCTGCGTCACCCCTGGGCTCAACCCCGCCCACTGCCACCGCTACGCCGAGTCTCTGCGCCGGGCCATCGCCAGCCGGCCAATTGACGTTTCGCCCAAACGCAGCCTGCCTGTCACCATTAGCATTGGCGGGATCGTTATCAGCGAAGATGACCCCTTAGATCCAGAAGCTGCTCTCCAGCGAGCGGACGAGGCCCTCTACCAGGCCAAGCAAGCCGGGCGAAACTGTGTACGCCTCTTCCTGCCATCGCTCCTGGAGAACTACTGTCCTCCGCCGGACTCGAGAGGGTAGCCGGAAGCTGCCGCCAAGGCTTCCAGCGAGCGCAGCCCCACGTAGGTGCGGCCGTTGATGATCCAGGTGGGATAGCTGGTGATCCCTGCTTCTGTGCATGCCTGGGCTTGGGGCGTACCGGGACCGTTGGGGGAGCACTCCACGTAGGGCACTTGGGCAAAGGCCGACCCAAACAGCTCTTTCTGCTCCTGACAATGGGGGCACCAGTAGGCCCCGTACATGGTGCCGCCGATCTGCCGCAGGTGGGCCGCCAACCCTGCCGCCAGGGGGCTGGGGGGAGGAACTTGGTTGGCATACACCCCAATGGTGGTCACCAAGGTGAGAAAGCTCACGAGAATGTAGCTGAAGGCCAGCTTGCCCCCATCCAGCCAGCGGTGGCCCAGCAGGGTTACCGCCCACAGGCTGGCCACCAAGACTATGGCGGTGGTGCAATACAGACAAAATTGCCGCAGCACCCCCACCATCAGGTAGAGCATGTACATTTCAAAGGCGGTCATGGCGGAAACCAGACCAAACAGGGCCGGCCAGCGCCACCGCTTCACCAGCGGGATCCCATCCGGCAGCACCGCCAGCGCCAAGACCCCCAAAAAGCCCAGCAGGCCAACTGTTGCCGTCGGGATCCCCAAAAACTCTGCCCAACGGCTGGAGAGCACCAGGTCGCACCCCCCATCCCCTGTGCAGAAAGCGGCAGGCTGATCGGTCAGCTTGGTGTAGGTGAGGTAGGCCGTCAACAGGGATCCCAAGCTGGCCAAGGTTGCCAAGATCAGACGGGCATGGCGCTGCAGCCAGGTCTCTTCTTGGGCTTTGAGTTTGAGATAAGAGGCCATGGGGGGGTCAGCAGTTGGACATCCCCGATTATAGTGGGGCGGAGCGGGTCTCGTCCCTGGGCTCCGAGGCAGAAGCGCTGCTCGAGCGCCGCACTTGGGCGGCAAACCTGTCTCCCAGCGGCTCCAGCTCCCAAAAAGATCCCATCTTGGAGTCGGAGATGGGCCGGTCGCAGATCCCCCAGCGGCGACGAAAGTAACGGGCCAGATCTTTTTCGGCCAGAGCCAGATACACTGGCCGGCCATGAGGGCAGGTGTGGGGATTGGCGGTGCGCTGCCAGGCCTCCAGCAACTGTTGCATCTGCTCCAGGGTCAGAGGGATCCCGTTGCGCAGGGCGCCGCGACAGGCCACCGCCACTTGAGCTGATTCGAGGTCAGCACAGCGGCTCAATTCTCGCAGGGATCCCTGAATCTCCTTGGGGTCTTCCGACCACAGGGCCAGAGGCACGCGGCGCACCAGATAGGTGTTGGGGCCAAAGGGCTCCAGCTCCAGACCCAATTGCTCCATTGCTTGGGAGGATAATCCCTCCAGCATGACCGGCGTCTCCAGCTCCACCGGCTGCCAATGCTGTTGGATGTACTCGTAGCGCACCCGCTCGTGGGCCAGGTGCTGCTCCACCAGCCACAGCCCCTGAGGGTGTTCCGCCAAAATGTAAATCCGGTGCAGTTGGGCCAGGGCCTTCAGAGGCGGCAGGGAGCAACCGGCAGCGGGGAGAGCCGGACTTTGCAGGGAGGAAACCCTGTAGATCGACTTGGCCTCGCTGGCGCGGATGAGATGCACAGAGCGGCGGCTGGCTTGCCCGGATCCCGATTGCAGAAGAGCGTGTAGGTGTTGGCGCAACTGCTCCTGTCGGATCTCCGGATCCCGTAGATAGAGCTCACTCTTGGCAGGATGGCGATTCCAGTCCACCTGCTCAGGTGGCAGGCGCAGATGTACCACCACTAGAGGATGGCGGTGGCGGGGCAAGGCATGCTGAAAGACTGACTGGATCACCCGTTGCCAGTCTGGCATCTGCACAAATCGCCCGTTGACGGCCAGGCGGATCCAATCGGGGCGGGGGCGATGCAGACGATCCGGTAGGCCCAGCACCACTTCCCAATCGCTATCCCCCTCCTGGATCCGCTGATAGCGCAGATCCGAAAGATCCAACTGCGGCAACACCTGCAGCAGCAGATCTTGCAGAGATGTTCCCGGCCAGAGGCTGAGCAGCAGTTGTCCCTCCCGATGCACCTGCCAACTGACCCAAGGATGGGCCAAAGCCGCATTCTGCACCAGGGTTAGAAGCGGGGCAATAGGGGGCACACCTCGACGGCGCAGAGGCCAGTCGGCAAACAAATCCGCCACCGTCACCACCGTTCCCAAGGCAGTGGCCGCCGGCTGCTGGTGGGCCAGCTCCCCCTGTCGGTTGTAGGCGGCCAGCCAGCCGTGGGCATCGTCAGCATGGCGGGTCTGAATGGTCAAGGATCCCAAGCGGGCCAGGCTGTGCAGCGCTTCCCCACGAAATCCCAGGCTGCAACCGTCCAACTTGCTGGTGGTGTGGCGGCGAGCCACCTGCTCCAGCTCCGAACCTGGGATCCCTTGCCCATTATCGGCCACCCGCACCTGCCAGCGACTGGGCCAAATCTCCACCTGAATGCGGGTGGCCTGAGCATCGAGGGCATTTTCCAGCAATTCCCGCAGAGCAGCCCCCAGCGAGTCGATCACCTCTCCCGCCGCCATTTGGGCGATCCGCTCTGGGTTCAGGGGCTGGATTTTGGACATGGAGTGAGTTGAGAAAGCAGACCCTCTTCCTGCCAGCCTGTCGCCGAAAGGCCAACAGCGTCGAGCTTTAGCTTAGCTCTCTCTCTGTTGCCGGTGGACAGCGCCTTGCTAATAATTTTCATTAACTTCAAGGGCCCTCTCAGGCAAAGGGAAGGATTAAAGCAAACATTCCCAGCAGAGCAAAGCCCAGCAGCCACCTTCCCTGCTCTAGGATCCCTGCCCCCAGAGCTACTACTGGGGGTGTAGAGACGGCAATGCCCAAAGCTAGCGCGAGAAGAAAGTTCTGCCATTTCATTTGGGTTAGGCCGGCAGCGTAGGCGACAAAGTCGAATAGGCCCGTCATTAAAAACCCGGCCGTAAGGAAAATATTGTTTTCCAGATAGTTGGCTGAAAGGGCATCGACTTTATACATCCATTGTCGCCCAACCATTCGCTGTACTAGGCCTCTACCGAACTTTCTGGCCAGATAAAAGTTAAGTGTACAAGAGGTAAAATCGGCAATTGCAATGTAAAGGATTCCTGCCCCAAATCCAAAGAGTGCTCCTGCCAGGATGGAGTAAACAGTGCTAGGTATGGCAGGAATAATAATACTCAAGGAGCGTAATCCGATCAGAGCAAGGGGTGCCCATGGGCCTAGTTTTGCTATAAATTCTCGAGTTGTGTCTGGATCTAAGCGACGGGCCAGCAAGATAGCAGCTACCAGGACAACAAGCAACAACAGCAGTGAGAGGATATCCTTCCTTTTCCTAGAATTGGTTCTGCTGCTGGAGGGTAGCTTTTCTGAGGAGGTAGGAGACGATCCTGCTGACTCGCCAAAGGCAGTGCCGGGGGGATAGTAGAGCTCATTCCTCAAAATCCAGCCTGTTTTTTGCTGTAAGTAGGCATGCGTGCTCAGTCCCAGGTGCCTTGCTTCTTCGGCCACGGTTTTATAGTCTAGGCCCAGTAGCTTGCAAAGCTCTCTTTGTCGAATACCTGAAGGTGGCTGCATAGGGCAAAGGAACACCAAGGGTTTCTACTTTCTCTGCCAGATACAGCCTGTTAAGTAATCAAGGGGTACAGTAGCAACACTTAGCAAACCAACTTCGGAAGCAGGATGGATTGATCAG
>NZ_JANSJD010000023.1:0-49346 GCF_047462395.1 Synechococcus sp. H55.7 | reverse complement strand
CTCACCCCTGGCCCCTCTCCCACTGGGAGAGGGGAGGCGAGCGGTTAGCTCTTCGGGGGATCCCTAGAAATTGGAAAAGAAATTGGAAAAGAAATTGGAAACAAACAGAAGCCTCCTCACTTCTTCGTTAAGCTGGCTTTCGTTGAAGGGTTTGGTCAGGTAGCCAGTTGCTCCCGACCATTTGCCGCGGATGCGAGCTAGCAGGCCATCGCGCGAGGTAACCATTAGGATGGGGAGGGACTTAAACTCTTCCAAGCTGCGCACAATGCGGCAGAGCTCCAGGCCATCGATCCCCGGCATGGCGATGTCCATCAACAGCAGATGAGGCCGATGCTGAAACAACAGAGGGAGCACCTCGGCGGGGTTGCCTGTTGTAATCACTCGATAGTTGGACAAATATTGCCGCAGGATCTCTTGCATGACCACGCTGTCGTCCACCGCCAAGATGGTTATCGGGTTGTGGGGCTTGGTCTGCAGCAGCTCTTGGGGTGTTTGCAGGCTGACCAGCCCTTTTTTGACCCAGGCCGCAAAGAGATTGGCCACCTCCAGACGATCCCGACACAGCTTCTTGGCGATCACCTCTAGCGACTGGCCGTCTTTGGTGAGGGCGTGGAGCTTCTGTCGCTGCTCATCGGTGATGCGATAGCGGTTGACCCGCTCCCAGTTGACCACCGGTATCGCCAGCATCGTGGGAATGGCCACCTTCAAATCTGCCCATCGATCGTGGCGGCGGGCTGCTTCTTGCAACAGAGGCTCCAACTCAAACCCGCCGATGGGGGCCTCTTGGGCGACCCGTTCCTGCACTTCGAAGTAGCAGGCGCCTGACCGCTCAAACAGGTAGCGGTCGAAATCGGTGAGCAGGTTGAGCCACAGGGCATCTTCCAACTCTCCTGGCTTGAGCAAGCCCAACTGCGTGATGGCCTCCAGCAGCTCGGGCAGGGAACGGTTCTTCAGCAGGCGCTCTTGCACCACCGAGATGGCCCGCTGCGACCATTCCAAGTTGAGGCGGGCGATGAAGCGAGATAGGCGTTTCAGCAGGATTTGCGTGTTGAGGGGTTGATCGGCAGAAAAGAGGAGCCTGCCGTAGTAATAAGTCAGTACCCAGGGCTCTGCGACCTCGGCAGGATCCAGCCCTCTGAGGTGAAGGTGCAGGTAGCCAGTGGTAAACCGCCGGCCTTGCTGCCTGAGCAGGGGCGCAAGTTCCTCCGAACCGAATACGAAAGGGGACATGCGGCATTCTCCAGGCCAACTTCTTCAGGCCAATTGCCGGCCTTGTTCTAAGCTGTACCAACGCCTTGAAGGGTCGCCGTTGCAAAGCTGGCTACGGTTCCCAATTGAGAGCTTGCTGTTGCGCCTGCAGCAATTCTCGGATCCCGGCTTGGGCCATCTCCACCATTTGCAACAATTGCGGTCGGCTGAAGCAGCCGGCTTCGGCAGTGCCCTGAATCTCGATAAAGGATCCCTGCTCGTTCATGACAATGTTCATGTCTACCTCGGCTTGGCTGTCTTCCTCATAGCACAAATCTACGAGGACTTCCCCCTGCACAATTCCCACCGAAAGGGCCGCCACTTGCTGCCGCAGCGGCGATCCCTGAGCCGGATCCAGCAACCCCTGTTTGCATAGCCAAGTGACGGCGTCGTGCAGGGCCACATAGCCCCCCGTGATCGCGGCGGTGCGAGTTCCGCCATCGGCCTGCAACACATCGGCATCGAGGGTAATGGTGCGGGATCCCAGCTTCTGGAGATCCAGAGCGGCGCGCAGGCTGCGTCCGATGAGGCGTTGGATCTCGGCAGTACGGCCCGATGGTTTCAACATCTCCCGTGGCTGTCGTTGTGGGGTGGCTCCGGGCAACATGCGGTACTCCGCCGTCAGCCAGCCTTGACCGGTATTCTGCAAAAAAGGGGGAACTTCTTCCGCCACACTGGCGGTGCAGAGGACATGGGTATCGCCAAACTTCACCAACACCGATCCGGGCGCATAGCGGGTGAAGCGGCGCTGGAAGGAAACCGGGCGCAATTGAGCAGCCGTGCGGCCATCGGGGCGTTGCCAGCTCATGGGCAGTTCAAAAAGGGATCCCTCGCATTGTCAACCATGTCTGGGCTCAGGGATTGGAAACTATACAGAGCATGACTCGGCTGCCGGCGAGAAACGGATGCGGACGGAAGCGATAAAAAAATGCACCAGCACAAGCTGGCGCCAGCAGTTTAACTCTCACCGGTCAGGCATCAACCTAGACAAAGGCAGGGATCCGAGAGTCTCCCAGGGCCTCTACCAGCGCCCGCACTTGGGCCACCATGGCCACTTCATCCTGGAGCCGGCTGACAGCTTTGCCCACCCCCACACCTGAGGCACCGGCAGCGATGGCCAGGCGCACCGTTACCGTTGAGAGGCCGGAAGCGCAGATAACAGGCACCGAGACCACACGGCTGATCTCATAGGCGGCGGCCAAGGTGGGGGCAGCCTTCTCGATCAAGCCCAGGGATCCCCCGTGAACCGGCTCGGCACTGGTGCTGCCCTCGGTTTGGATGAGATCGGCCCCCAGATCTTCCAGTTTCTCGGCCAATTCCGCCTGCTGATCCAAAGGCAGCGTGTGGGGAACGGTAACCGACAAAAGCGTGCGCGGCAGCAGAGAGCGGGTTTGGCGAGTGAGCTCCAGGACTTCCGCAGCGGAGAAGATGCGGCCCGAAGGGTAGAAGCTGTCGTAATTGCCGATTTCAGCCATGTCGGCCCCCGCTTGGACGGCGGCAGCCAATCGCTGCGGCTCCACCGCCGACACGCAGATGGGCAGATCAATTTGCGCTCGCACCTGCTGCACCAATTCGGGACTGGCGGCGATGTCCACCCAAGTGGCTCCTCCCTCCTGGGCGGCACGGGTGACTTTCAGCACCGACTGCAGGTCGAAGTTTTGCAGGCCGCTGATGATCTTGAGGGCACGGCGCCGGGCAAGGGCGTCGAAAAGGGCAGCTTGAGAGGCTGTGGTCATAGGCTCGTTAGCTTGTTGAAACGGGATACAAGAGGAGTGAAAGCAAATCGGCTAGGGCAACCTTTGCTCAGTCTAGAGGGTTTGCTGCCATCCTACAAGGGATCCGCCCTTGGCCGGTTACCCCAATCTTTGCGGGCTATCCCAAGATCTTTCAATACAATAGGGATCCCCTCTTCTGCTCTTGCCATGTACCGCTCTCCTTTCCCCTTCTTGGGCCTGGCTGAGCCGGATCCGGAGCTGGCCCAAGCCATTGTGTTGCCTATCCCCTACGAGGCCACCACCTCCTACGGCAAAGGCACGGCCAAAGGCCCTCAGGCGCTGTTGCAGGCTTCTGCCTATGTAGAGATCTACGACGAGGTGAGAGACTGCCAGCCGGCCCTCCACCCCGACTTTGCCGCAGAGACCTCCCGCTACTGGACGGCGCCGCCAGTGGAGTTCGAGGGGCTGGACGCCCACGAGTTGGCCATGGCCGCAATTCAGCGCCGCGCTGCCGAGTGGGTAAGGCCAGGGCGGTTTCTGCTCTCCATTGGCGGGGAGCACTCCATCACTGGCCCCTTGATTGCCGCCCACCTGTCCCACTACCCAGAACTGCACGTGCTGCAGATCGATGCCCACTGCGACCTGAGAGACAGCTACGAGGGATCCCGCTACTCCCACGCTTCCGCCATGGCCCGTGTGGTGGAACAAGTGGGCGGCCGCCTCACCCAAGTGGGGATCCGCTCCCTCTGCGCCGAAGACCGCCAGGCCATTCGCAAGCACCGCTTGCACACCTTCTTTGCCCACAGCCTGCACGGCAAGCCAGCCCAGGAGTGGATCCCCGAGGTGATCGCCACGCTGGGATCCCAGGTTTACCTGACGGTGGATGTGGACGGGTTGGATCCTGCGGTCGTGCCGGCCACGGGCACCCCCGAACCCGGCGGCTTGGGCTGGTGGGAGACCGTAGAGCTGATCCGGGCCCTGGGGCAGCAGCGGCAAATCGTCGGCGCCGATGTGGTGGAGCTGGCGGTCACCGGGGAACGGGAAACCGATCGCCGCAGCGCCTTCACCGCCGCCAAGCTGGCCTATCAGATCCTGGCGGCGGCCTTGGGCTAGGCTCCAGAAGAACTGGGCTATGGCTGGGTTCCCCCTGTTTCCACCTGGCCGCTGGAGCACCGGCTCCAATCTCGAAGTATCCAGACAAAACGAGGACTGGACTCTCTCTGTCGAGATCTTCTGCTAGCTTCCTAGGTGGCCCTAGCCATGTCTCCGCCTTCTTCCAGCTCCCTTGAAGCGTCGCCGCCCCCCGTTGACGAAGAGCTCATCCACAGCCGCATTCAGGCCATCCGCGCCCGGATCCCAGGCCATGTGGAGATCATGGCGGTGAGCAAAGGCTACAGCGTCAACCACATCCGCGCCGCCTATCGAGCCGGGATCCGCCACTTTGGCGAAAGCCGAGTGCAAGAGGCAGCCGCCAAACAGGCGCAACTGCAGGATCTGACCGATATTGTCTGGCACTTGATCGGGCATTTGCAGACCAATAAGGTAAAGCCGGCCCTCAGACAATTTGCCTGGATTGACAGCGTCGATAGCCTGCGCCTGGCCAAGCTGATCAACCAAAAAGCCTGGGAGCTGCACCTTACCCCCAAGCTCTGCTTGCAGGTGAAATTGGCCCCGGATCCCAATAAATTCGGCTGGCTCATCCCCGATCTGTTGCAAAGCCTGCCGCAACTGAACCAACTGCTGCAGGTGCAAATTGTGGGCCTGATGACCATTTTGCCTTTGGGCTTGAGCTCAGAGGCAGCCCTAGAGCTGTTTCGCAAGCTGGCCGAGCTGGCGGATCACATCCAGCGCAGCGGCTACGAGCATCTGCAGTTGCACACCCTCTCCATGGGCATGTCCGACGATTACCCCCTGGCGGTGGCCGCAGGCTCCAACCTGATTCGGCTGGGGCGCGCTTTGTTCGCCGATGCCGAGCGGAAATAGATAGATGGAGTCTCCATGAAGCCGCTGAATTGTGATTAAATTTTGTGTAAAGCAGCGCAACTCCGGAGTTGCCCTGCAGGGCACGCTCTGGGTTGGAGTTCGGCCTGAATCGGGCAAAAACAGGGCAATCCCGCCCAAAATTTACCCTGTCGGGGAAATTTTAGGGAAACTTGTAATCATTTGCGTCACTCCCGTTAACACGTGTTCAAGCTGGACAAGGAGCGCAGTAGACTCTGGCCAAAGCAGTGGCTGGACAAGTGGGATGACATCTTCACTTCTTCTGGGTAAACTCGACTCGTCGGGCCCATGGGTTTTTTAACCTGCCTCGGCAGCTTCTCGAGCAAACCCTGTCTCGGCCTTTTGAAAAACTTTAACTAAAAATAAAGATTGGAGATGCCCTTTGGCTTGACTGGGCTACTCAAGATCCAATCAAGAGCCTGAATCCTGCGCTTGCCGCAAACCATGACCTGTAGTGAGGATGTGGACGATGAATGTCAATGGAATCTGGAGCAGGGTAAGAGATTTTGTGGGCCTGAATGATCCCGTGGACGGCCTGGAGGAGTACCCTGAAATGGAAGGGCAGGATGATTACCAACTGCTCTACGAGGGACGCCGTTCCCAACCGGCTCCTGAAGAGCAGGAAGCCAGTGCCCTTCCACGCGGACGTCGACAACGGGGAGCGGAAGCCGGGGAAGGGTCTGTCGGTCGAGAAGAGTCGCGGGGCCATCGGCGCAGTCAACATCGGGATCGCTTAGCAGGGGGCAGTATGGGGAGCAACGTAATTGGATTACCGGGCGTCAACCCACCCACCAGCGAAGTGGTGGTGCTGGAGCCGCGCAGCTTTGACGAGATGGCTCAAGTCATCCAGTACCTGCGGGAGCGCAAGACGGTGATCATGAACTTGACCCTGATGGATCCCGCCGAAGCACAGCGCTCGGTGGATTTTGTTGCCGGTGGCACCTACGCCATCGATGGCCACCAGGAGCGCATTGGCGAAAATATTTTTTTGTTCACCCCCAGCACGGTGACGGTCTCCACCCCCAGTAGCCAAGGGGTGCAGCCGCTGCAGCGTCCCTTGCACAGCCCTGCCCCTCTCTGGCCCAGCAGCTATGAACATTTGCAGGCGGTGGGCCAGCACTAGCCAGTATGGAGCGACCGCTGCTGAGTGTGATCGGGGGGGGAGCCATGGGATCCGCCCTGCTGCGGCGTTGGGTGGCCGCGGGGCTTTATCCTGCAGTTCAGGTGGCTTTGCGGGAGCCCGACCCGGACAAGGCCAAGACCCTACAGCAGGAGCTGGGCATTCGGCTGTTGGCGGATCTATCTCAGGCGGGAGAGTCTGAGATTGTATTTTTGGCCGTCAAGCCCCAGGTTTTCCCGCAGGTGGTGGCTGAGATGGGCCAGCCGTCCGCCGCGCAGTTGGTGATCTCGATTATGGCCGGGATCCCTTTGCAGCAGTTGCAGCAGGCTTTTCCCCAGCAGAGGGTGGTGCGCACCATGCCCAACACACCGGCGCTGGTGGGAGCAGGGATCACGGCTATCTGCTACGGGCCAGGAGTGACGCCTGATCAGAAGGAGCAGGTGGAAAGGTTGTTTCGGGCTGTAGGCCAGGTGGTGACGGTGGCCGAAAGCCAAATGGATGCGGTGACGGCCCTGTCGGGATCGGGGCCGGGGTATTTGGCGGTGATCCTGGAAGCGCTGATCGACGGGGGGGTGGGGGTGGGGCTGCCGCGTCCCCTCGCCACCCAACTGGCGATGCAGACCTTGGCGGGCACGGCTGCCCTTTTACAGCACGAGAAGCTCCACCCCGCTCTTCTCAAGGATCAAGTGACCAGCCCAGGGGGAACGACCATCGCCGGGATCCAAGTCCTGGAAGAGGCGGGGGTGCGAGGGGCCTTGATGCGGGCAGTGCGGGCAGCCTACGAGCGCTCCCGCCAGCTACAGGGCTCCTAGGGCCTGCCAGAGCGGGCGGGTGATCCAGTTCCATCCCACCTTGAGCTGGTGCTCCAGGGTAGGTAGACGCACCAGGTAGATGGCTCGTCGGGCCAAATAGCCCAGGGGGCCGCTCAGGGTGAGGCCGCCGAGGGCGGAAAGCACCGCCGTATCCGTCCCCAAGCTGAGCATTTCCCCCAGAGAAAAGTAGCGGAACGGCAGCAGGGGCCGCTCCTGCGTGAGCAAGGCCCACAGGTTCCAAGCGCAATAGCCGGCCTGTTGAAAAGCTGCTTGGGCGGTGGCGGGCACCGGCTGGCCTTCGGCATCCACCACCGCCGCTACGTCTCCCAGGGCAAACACTTCTGGAAAGGGGGGAGTTTGCAGGGTGGGCAAAACCTGCAGCCGTCCCCGCTCACTTTTGGGCAGATCCAAGTTGGCGATCACCGCTGCCGGTCGGGTTCCGACGGTCCACAGCACCGCATCCACAAGATCCGTGGCTATCTCCTGGGCCTCCAGCCGCTGCAATTGTAGGCGCAAGGGGGGGGCGCCGTTCTCGCCCAGAGCCTCGATGCCCAAAACCTTGGTTTGCAACTCCACCTGCACCCGCCGTTGGGCCAACGCCACTTGGGCCGCCTCCCGGCTGGAAGGAGCAAAGCCCGACAAAATCCGGGATCCCACCTCAATAAGACGGATCCGTCCCCGCGATCCCAGCCGATCTGCCAGCTTGCAGGCCAGTTCCACGCCGCTTGCCCCCGCCCCGGCAATGGCCAGAGTTATCGGCTGAGCCGGATCCCGCTCTTCCAACGTTTTCAGGTAGGCCCGCAGCCGTTGGGCATCGGCCAGGGTGCGAAAGGGAAAAGCGAACTCCGCCGCTCCCGGAACGCTCTGTAAAGGGGTTTCTCCCCCCAGCGCCAGCACCAGCGCGTCGTATTCTAGGCTCTGCCCGTCTTCCAGACCCACTCGGCGGGCTTGAAGGTCAATGGCCTGGACAGAGCCGCGGCGAAATTGCACCGACTCCGAGGGCAGCAGATCTTGGAAGCGGGGAGCCACCTCCCAGTCCTCCATTTCTCCGGTGAGCAGCTCGTACAGCAAAGGAGCAAAGACAAACCGCTCCTGGCGATCGACCAAGGTAATTTGGGGTGGCTCTGACCAGGGTTGCCGGCTCAGTTCCAAAGCTGTGTACAACCCGCCAAAGCCGCCCCCAAGAATGCAAATGCGATTCATGCTCAGATGCTCAGCTTGAGATTACCAAAATTGCGCGACAAGCCCCCACCTAAAAGATAGGCCCTGCCAACGCCAGCGGGCCGACCGGGGATGGCACACCTTATGCTTCATGCTTCGAGCTGACTTGCACTGGCCCGGCTAGACCTCTCCAGCGTAGTCTTTGCTGCCCCAGCCCCGCCAGCCCGGCACTTCCGACAAAGAAGCCCGTCGCTCGTCCAGCCAAGTTTGGAGAATCACTGCCGCCGACTGTTGATCGATCAAACCCTTCTGGGCCTTGGCCGGGATCCCGGCCTCGCGCAGATCCCACTCCGCCTGTACGGTGCTCAGGTATTCGTTGACGGTAATAACGGGAAGATCCACCGCCACCTGCAAAGCGCGCACAAACCGCTGCACCTTGCGGGCCTGGGATCCCACCGAGCCATCTGCCAAAAGGGGGATCCCGACCACCACCACGGTGGCCCGGCGGCGGCGGATCCACTCCTGCACTTGGGCAATGTCTTCGGGCAGGGAACGGCGCCGGATCACCCCCAGGCCGGTAGCCAGCAGCCCCAGCCCGTCGGAGCCAGCCACGCCGATGCGACGGTTGCCCACGTCCAGACCCAGCGCTGAAAAGGGATCCCTTGTGGCAGAATAGTTCAGGTCTGTTGACATCTGTTTATCCCTCTTGCCGACATTGTAACGGCCTGAAACTCCCTGTCTCTAGCCGTGTAGCTCGGCTGAACCTCTATCCTTTTTCGACGACCCTTTTTGGAGCCTTCTCGATGACCAGCGCCACCCTGTCTCTCCCCAAGCACGAAGTTAAAGACCTCAGCCTCAGCTCCTTGGGCAAGCAACGGATCCAATGGGCGGCGCGGGAGATGCCGGTGCTGGCCCAGATCCGGGAGCGCTTTGCCCAAGAAAAACCCCTGGCCGGTCTGCGCCTGGTGGCCTGCTGCCATGTCACCACCGAGACGGCCAATCTGGCCTTGGCCTTGCAGGCAGGGGGAGCCGATAGCGTCCTCATCGCCAGCAACCCCCTCTCCACCCAAGACGATGTGGCCGCCAGCCTGGTGGCCGACTACGGCATCTCGGTCTTTGCCATCAAGGGGGAAGATGTAGAGACCTACCGCCGCCATGTCCAGATCGCCCTGGATCACCGCCCCCATCTCATCATTGACGACGGCGGCGATGTGACGGCGGAGCTGGTTCAGCATCGCCAGGAGCAGGTGTCGGAAATCATCGGCACCACGGAAGAGACTACCACCGGCCTGGTGCGCCTGCGGGCCATGTTCAAGGCGGGGGTGCTCAACTTCCCGGTGATGACCGTCAACGACGCCGAGACCAAGCACCTGTTCGACAACCGCTACGGCACCGGCCAATCCACCCTGGACGGCATTCTGCGCTGTACCAACATTCTCCTGGCCGGAAAAACAGTGGTGGTGGCCGGCTACGGCTGGTGCGCCAAGGGGGTGGCGATGCGGGCCCGCGGCATGGGATCCCAGGTCATCGTGACCGAGGTCAACCCGGTGCGGGCTCTGGAGGCGGTGATGGATGGCTTTCGGGTTATGCCCATGGCCGAGGCCGCCCCTCTGGGGGATCTGTTCATCACCGTCACCGGCAACAAGCACGTTATCCGCGGCGAGCACTTCGACCGGATGAAAGATGGGGCGATGGTCTGTAACGCCGGCCACTTCGACATCGAGATCGACCTGGTGGCCTTGCAAGAGCGGACGGTTTCCCGGCAGAGCGTGCGCCCCTTTGTGGAAGAATACCGTCTCCAGTCGGGCAAATCGGTGTTCGTGCTGGGGGAGGGCCGGCTGATCAACCTGGCTGCCGCCGAAGGCCACCCCGCCAGCGTCATGGACATGAGCTTTGCCAACCAAGCGCTGGCCTGCGAGTACCTGGTGAAAAACCGTGGCCGGCTGGCGCCAGGGCTGCACCCCATTCCTGCGGAGATCGACGAGGCCATCGCCCGCCTCAAGCTCAAGGCCATGGGGATCCAAATTGACAGCCTTACCCCGGAGCAGATCGAGTACGGCAACACCTGGACGGCAGGAACCTAGAGAAAGCCCCTCACCCCCGCGGTGGAAAACCTGGCCCACCTGCGCCGTTGGGCCAGCAGGCAGGTGGGGCGGTAGAGCTCAAGCACCACCGCCCCGGTGCACCTGGGCCCAGACGCGGGTGGGCAGACCCCAGATGTAGATGAAGCCTTCGGCAGCGCGGTGGTCGAACTGATCCCCTTCCCCGTAGGTGGCCAGCTCCGCGTTGTAGAGGGAGTAAGGAGAGCGGCGGCCCACGCAGACAGCCTGGCCCTTGTGCAGGCGCATCCGCACCACGCCGGTAACACTCTTTTGGGTGGTGCAGATGAAGGCGTCCAGGGCCTCCCGCAGCGGCGAATACCAAAGGCCGTTGTAGATCAATTGGCTGTAGGTGGTCTCGATGCCGTACTTGTAGTGGATGACCTCGCGGGTGAGGGTGAGGCTTTCCAGCTCGCGGTGGGCCTGGATCAACACCGTTAGGGCCGGACACTCGTAGATCTCGCGCGACTTGATCCCCACCAGCCGGTTTTCAATCATATCGATGCGACCGACACCGTGGCTGCCGGCTAAGGCGTTGAGCCGCTCGAAGAGGGCTCTGGGGCCAAGGCGCTGCCCGTCCAGCTCTACCGGGATCCCCTCTTCAAAGGCGATCTCCACATAGGCGGGCTCGTCGGGGGTTTGAGAAATAGGCCGGGTGAGGGCGTAGACTTCCTCCGGTGGTTCTTGGTCGGCGTCTTCCAGGATCCCGGCTTCGACGCTGCGGCCCAGGATGTTGAGGTCGATGCTGTAGGGGCTGGACTTTTGCACCGGCATAGGGATCCCGTAGCGCTCGCCGTAGGCAATGGTCTCCTCGCGGGTCATGCCCCACTCGCGGGCCGGGGCCAGCACCTTGAGCTTGGGGTTCAAGGCGGCGATGGCCAGGTCGAAGCGCACCTGGTCGTTGCCCTTGCCGGTGCAGCCGTGGGCCACGGCGTCGGCGCCCACCTCTTCTGCCACCTCCACCAACAGCTTGGCGATCAGGGGTCGGGCCAAGGCAGTGGAGAGAGGGTAGCGCTGCTCGTAGAGGGCATTGGCCTGGATGGCGGGGAAGGCGTAGTCGGCAATCAGGGTCTGGACGGCCTCCCGCACCAGGGATTGCTCCGCCCCGGCCCTCAGCGCCTTGGCTTGGATGGCCTCCAGCTCTGCCCCCTGACCCAAGTCCACCGCCAGGGTGACTACCGATTCCACTCCCCACTCGTGCTTGAGATAGGGGATGCAGACGGAAGTATCGACGCCGCCCGAATAGGCTAATACCACTTTCTTTGCCCGTCCCATGCTGCTGCGGATCCCTGCTGGAAAAAAGTTGCTAGCCCATTATGCCTTGTTGCTCGGATCTTATACTCGGCCTGACCCTAGAGGCAGCTTTGTCGGCTATTCTCGAAGGGATTTCTCCCGGGCCTTGGATCGCTGTCCAAAAGGTTGCCGGCGCAAATTGGGGTGTGAGGTCAGGTGAGTATGGCCGGCAAGAGGATCCCGGCAGCACAGCAAAGACTCAGGCGCCAACGAGTGCTGGGGTTGGGGATCCTGTCTCTGCTGGGCTTCGTGGCGGGGATGGGGTTCGCCGCCCTCTCCCAGCCGGAAGGGGGATCTCCCGTCGCCGCTCCAGAGCCGGAGCCGCCCCGTTTTACGGCCCACGGCTGGCCGCTGCTGGATCCCTTGCCGCAGCCGGACGAGATCTGGGAGTGCGAGCTGGTGGTGGTGGGCGGATCCCTGGGGGGCGTGGCGGCTGCAGGCCAAGCCATGCGGGGGGGTGTGCAAACCTGTCTCATCGAGCTCACCCCCTGGCTGGGGGGGCAGATCACCTCGCAGGGGGTATCGGCCATCGACGAGTCCCTCCCCATGCGGCAGCGGGGCAATTTTTCCCGCCACTGGCTGGAGTTTAAGGCCCTCATCGAAAGCCAGCCGCTGCATCTGCCCGCCTGGACAGGGATCCCGCCGGGAACCCGCGTGACCAAGATCAACAGTTGCTGGGTAGGGGGGCTGTGTTTTCCGCCCCAGGCGGGTCTGCAGGCGGTGGAAACCTGGCTGCGGCAGGCGGCTCAGTCTGCTCCCCAGAGTCGCTGGGCCACCCAGACCGCTTTTAAGGGGGCCACCTTCAGCGCTGACGGCTCCCGCATCGAGAGCCTCTACGCCGTGCAGCGGCAGCCGCGGGATCCCAATTTTGTGCCGCCAGGGCGGCTGTGGCGGGAATTGGTGAGCTGGTATGGCTGGCAGGAGACGGAAGTGTTTGCCAAGCGGGTGCTGCGGCTGCAGGCGCCACCGGGCCGCAACCTGTTTGTTATCGACGCCACCGACACCGGCGAGCTGGTGGGCTGGGCGGGGATCCCCTACCGGCTGGGCTCAGAAGGGCGAGATCTGACGGGGGAGCCCAATGCCGCCCCGGCCAGCAACCCGGAGTGCACCCAGGCCTTCACTTTTCCTTTCGTGCTGGCCATCCACGACGATGGCGGGCGCTCCCGCGCCGAGCTGGCCCAGTTGCAGCCGGGCTACTCCCGCGCCGAGCACCGCCGCCAGTTCGACCTGGAGGGGTTTCCCACCTTCAGCGGCCAGAGCTTTTTCAACTACCGCCGCATCGTCAGCAAAGGCCGCACGGATCCCTTCCACAGCACACCGGTGCCGGGCGACCTGACGCTGGTGAACTGGAACCGCGGCAACGACTGGGGGATCATGAACCCGCCCCTAATCCTGACAGAAGAGCGGCTGGTGGCCTCAGGGCAGCGCCACAACTGGCTGGGGGGGCTGGACGTCTCCGCCCTCAAAGATGGAGAAAACCACGCCCTGCTCTTTGCCGAGTGGCTGATGGAAACCCAAGCCCGCGCCGGCTATCCCCTCTCGTTGGTGTTTGCCGAGGACTCTTTGCTGGGCACCCGCTCCGGCCTCAGCCTCTACCCCTACATCCGGGAGGGGCGGCGCATCCTGGGGCGAGCTGCCTACGGCCAGGCGGAATTCCAGATGCTGGAGCAAGACATCCGTGTCGGCACCAGTGGGGGACGGGACTTTAGCCCCACCGCCGTAGGGGTGACTCACTACGCCATCGACATGCACGGCTGTCGCTACCGCAACTGGGAGCCTTCCCTGTCGGCCAGCTCGGCGCCCGTCAACGAGTTTTCCGTCCGCCCCATCGTCATCCCCCTAGAGGCCCTGATCCCCCAGAAAGTGGATAACCTGCTCATCGGCGGCAAAGGGATCGCCGTCAGCCACATCGTCAACGCCGCCACCCGCACCCATTACGGCGAGTGGACCATCGGCTCGGCAGCGGGGCTCATCGTAGCCTGGTTGCACAGCCAGGATCCCGGCTTGATCCCGGCCCAGATTGTGCCGCAGGGCAAGATGGCCGACTTGCAGCGCTACCTGGTTGCCCATGGACAGCGGCTGCACTGGTAGGCAGTTGCCGCCGCCCTACCCCTCTGCGCCGGAAGGCAGCGCCTCGGGATCCCCTTTTCCGCCATAGCGCCGCTGCCGCCACCACACCAGCAGAGGGCTGGCGATGAAGATGCTGGAATAGACCCCCAAGCTAAAGCCAATGAGCAGAGCGATGGCAAACCCCTTCAGGGTGGCTCCCCCAAAAATGGCAATGGCCACCAGGGGCAGCATCGTTGTCAGGGTGGTATTCAAAGAGCGGGCAAAAGTCTGGTTTAGAGATAGGTTCACCACCTCGGCAAAGCTGACCTTGCGGCTGACCAGACGCAGATTTTCCCGGATGCGGTCGTAGATAACCACCGTGTCGTTGACGGAAAAACCAATGATGGTTAGCAGCGCCACCACAAACAGGCTGTCCACCTCCATGCCCACCGTTAGGCCCAAAAGGGCAAACAGACCTGTTGTCAGCACCACATCGTGCAGCAAGGCCACAATGGCAAACACCGCGTAATCCCACTGGAAGCGCAGGGCCAGATACACCACAATGAGCCCAAAAGAGATGAGCACAGCCACGAGGCCGGAACGCAAGAGCAAGCGCCCCACCGTCGGGCCTACCGTCTCCACTAGGTTGCGCTCAAAAGGGCCTACCTGTTGCCGCAGCGTCTCCTCTACCGCTAGGCGCTCCTGCTCAGTCAAAGGGGGCATGCGGATCAAGGCTTCCTGACTGGTCTGGGTGTCCAGTTGGATGATGCTGCTGCCCAGGTTGTGTTCCTGCAGCGCCCGCCGCAGCTCTTCGGTGGTGACAGGCCGCTCAAAACGCAGATCCAGCAAGGTGCCGCCGGCAAAATCCAGCCCCAGCCGCAGCGGTGTCCCTAGAGAGGCCAGAGAAAAGGCCATGCTGACCAGCCCCACCAGCAACACCGCCAGGGAAAGGGTAAACCAAAGCTTGCTGCGCCCGACGATGTCGAAGCGGTAGTCAAGCAACCGCCGGGATCCCACCGCCGGATCGGGGGGGGATAACTCTTGCGCCGTCATGATTGAGCCGCCTCCATGCGAACGCCGTAAAACTCAGGTTTGCGCAGGGCAGGGATCCCCATTGCCGCCAGCAGCAGGGTGCGGGTGCAGGTGATGGCCGTGAAAAAGCTTACCAGAATGCCAATGGCCAAGGTGACGGCAAAGCCTTTCACCAGCCCCATCCCCAGCCAGAAAAGTACGCCACAGACCAAAAGGGTGGTGACGTTGCTGTCGAGGATGCTGCTGAAGGCGCGATTAAACCCTTCCGAGATGGACTTATAGATGGACTTGCCCGCCCGCAGCTCCTCCTTGATGCGCTCGAAGATCAGCACGTTGGCATCCACCGCCATGCCGATGCTGAGGATAAAGCCGGCGATCCCTGGCAGGGTCATGGTCACCCCCAGCAGTTGGAACAGAGCAAACGTACAGAGGGCGTAGATGAGAAGAGCGAGGTCGGCAATGAGCCCCGGCAGGCGGTAGTAGGCCACCATAAAGACAAAAACCAGCACCAGGCCGCCAATGCCGGCATAGAGGCTGCGGCGCACGCTCTCTTCCCCCAACGTGGCCCCGACGGTGCGGTTTTCAATGACGCGAATGGGAACCGGCAGCGCTCCCGCCTTGAGCTTCACCGCTAGATCGGTGGCGGTTTCCACCGTGAAATTGCCCGTGATCACCGCTGTTCCGCCGGTAATGCCGGTGCGGGCAAACTCCGGCCCCACGATGGGGGCGCTGATCAGCACGTCGTCGAGAAAAATGCCAAGCGGACGCCCTGTTCCGGCCAACTCTCGGGTGAGCTGAGTAAACTTTTCTGCCCCTTCTGGCTTGAACTCCAACAGCACTTCCCAGCTCTGGGATCCGCGACGAGGGGCTTGGGGATAGGCGTTGCGCAGCAGATCCCCTGTCAGGCCGACCCGTTCAAACAGGGCGTCGGGATCCTCCCCCGCCGTTATCTCCCCCCGCTCGTTGCGGGGCAGGGCGCTGACCGGCACCAAGCCCTTGCGAAACTCCAACTGGGCCGTATCGCCCAAAAGAGCAACAGCCCGATCCGGATCCGCCACCCCCGGCAGTTGCACGAACAGGCGGTCTTGGCCGCTGATCTGCACCAGAGGCTCGGCCACCCCCAGGCCGTTGATCCGCTGCTGGATCACCGCCTCCACCCCCTGCATCACCTCAGAGGTGATCTCGGGTACCTCTTCCGTAGGCAAAGCCTGCAGGGTGAGCTGCGTCCCTCCTTTGAGGTCAAGGCCGAGGCGAACTTCGCGGCTAAAGCCCAGATAGACGAGGGCAGCCACCACTGCCAAGATAAAGATCAGCCCTCGCAGAAAAGCGAGGCGACTGAGCCACAAAGCTGGAGATCTGGCCATACTGCTGAAAAAGTGAGGAATACGGGCGCACTCGATCCGAGGCCCTCAGGATTTCGGCACTTTTTGATCCTATCGCACACGGGATCCCCGGCTGGAGAGGGATGTTCCCCAGCCCCTGAGCCGGGGAGGAGCTCATCATGTCTGTCCTGGCAGTTCAACCCATCTCTACAGGCCTTGACCGAGCTCTCGGCAGGCGCTTTTCCCCGAGGACGGGGCAGAGCTAAGATAGCGGGGAATGTTTCGTTACGCCTTGGCCCATGACCCTTGTCTCTGAGACCGAGCCCTCGCCCCAAGCCACGGTAACCCCTGACTCTGAGCGGGTGCCGGATCCGGAGTTTCCCTACGAGGTCGAGATGACCTTGATGGAGCACTTGGAGGAGCTGCGCAGCCGCCTGTTGGCCAGCGTGATCGCGGTGGCGATCTGCATCATTGCTTGCTTTCTGGTGGTGAACCGCATTGTCGCCCTGCTGGAGGTGCCGGCGCGGGGGGTGACCTTTTTGCAACTGGCGCCGGGGGAGTATTTCTTCGTCTCCATGAAGGTGGCGGCCTATTCGGGGTTGCTGTTGGCCACGCCCTTTTTGCTCTACCAAATTGCCCGCTTCGTCTTGCCGGGGCTGAGCGTGAAGGAGCGCAAGCTGCTGGGGCCGGTGGTGCTGGGATCGAGCCTTCTCTTTGTGGCTGGCTTGGTCTTTGCTTACTATCTCCTCATTCCGGCGGCACTTAACTTTTTCATTCGCTATGGCGAAGGGGTGGTGGATCAGGCCTGGTCCATCGACCGCTACTTTGAGTTTGTGCTGCTGCTGTTGTTCAGCACCGGCTTGGCCTTTCAGGTGCCGATTTTGCAGGCGCTGCTGGGGGGGTTGGGGCTGGTGAGTGCTGAGCAAATGCTCAAGGGCTGGCGTTACGTGGTTCTGGGCTCGGTGGTGGCAGGGGCCATTCTCACCCCTTCCACGGATCCCCTCACCCAGAGCCTCTTGGCCGGGGCGGTGACGTTTCTATACTTGTTTGGCATTCTGCTGGTGAAGATCCTTGGCAAATGACCTGAAGCTGCATGCGCTGATCCTGGCGGCTGGGTTTTCCACGCGGATGGGAGAACCGAAAGCCCTGGTGCCCTGGAAAGATGGGCAAACCCTGCTTTCTTACCAGATTTTTCAGTGGCGACAGGCAGGGTTTCAACCTTGGGTGGTGCTGGGATCCCAGCATCTGGCGGCGGCCCAAGTTCACTTGGCGGGGGCAGAGGTGCTGATCAATCCGGCTCCTGAGCTGGGCAAGACCCACTCTATTCGGGTGGGGGTGGAAGGGATCCCTGCCGATTTTCGCGTGTTGGCCATTTCGGGGGTGGATCAGCCCCGTCCGGCCTGGATCTACCACAGCTTGCTGGAGTACCATCTGCGCCATCGCGCTTGGGCGACGGTGCCGGTGCATCGAGGACGACGAGGACACCCGGCCCTGATCGACGGGCGCTTGCGGGAAGAGTTGCTGTGTCTCCGAGAGGAAACCCTGGGCCTGCGCCGGTTGTTGCAGGATCTGGGTAAACGGGTACAGGAGGTGGAGCTCTATACCCCCGAGATCTTCTTGGAGTGCAACACTCCTGCCGACGTGGAAGCTGCCGCTGGCGGTCGCGACAGCGTTGCCCAGTAGGATATTCTCTTTCTTGTTCGCATGAGAAAAGCCCTTTATCCTGCCAGCACCTACGATCCTGCTTGTCCGGTCGGCAGCTACTGGGACAGCACGATAGAGAATGCCGGTTGGCGGCATCCGGCTCCTTTGCTGGGGCAGGTGGGCGCCGAGGTGGTCATTGTGGGGGGCGGATTGACGGGCCTATCGACGGCTCTGCACCTGGCCCGCGACCACGGCATTTCCACCTGCCTGTTGGAAGCGGGATCCCTGGGGTGGGGGGCCTCAGGGCGCAACGGCGGCTTTTGCGGGGTGGGGGCGAGCCATCTCACCCATGCCCAGATGGTGCGGCGGGTGGGCCTGGCGGAGACGGAGCGCTACTACCGGGATCAATGGCAGGCGGTGGAGACGGTGCAGGAGCTGGCCGCCGTCGAGGGCTTCTCGCTGGAAGTGCAGGGACAAGGCTGCTACGCGGTGGCCCATCGTCCACAGGCTTGGCCGGAATTGGAGGCCGAATACCAGATCTGTACTCAGGTGGCAGGCTACCCGGCCCAGCTCCTCAGCCCCAAAGAGCTGCGGGAACGGGGCTTTGACAGCCAAGAGAACTATGGTGCTCTCCACATCGGGGTGGGGTTTGGCCTCAACCCCCTTAAGCTCACCCAAGGGCTGGCCCAAGCGGCCCACAGGTGGGGAGCGCAACTGCACAGCGCCAGCCCGGTCATCGCCTGGGAAAAGGTGGGATCCCAGCACCTTTGCCACACGCCAGGGGGAACGGTGCGGGCCCGGCACCTGGTCATCGCCACCAACGGCTACACCCCAGAGACCTTGTACCCCCAACTGGCGGGATCCCTGTTGCCGGTGCTGTCCAACATCCTGGTCACCCGCCCTCTGACGCCTGCGGAGCAAAAAGCGCAGGGGTGGTGGGATCCGACCCCGGTTTACGACACGCGGCGGCTGCTGTTCTATTACCGTCTTCTGCCGGACGGGCGCCTGCTGTTTGGGGGGCGCGGCGGCACCCGCAATACTCCGGCAGAACGACAGCGCCTGCAGGCTTGGATGACTCGGCAGCTCTACCGCCTCTTTCCCACCTGGGAGGGGGTGGAGATCGAGTACGCTTGGAACGGCCTGGTCTGCCTTTCGCGGCAGCTTCACCCCCATATTGGCCCTTCGCCGACGGATCCCAGCTTGTGGTATGGCCTGGCCTACCATGGCAGCGGCGTGGCCACAGCAGTGTGGGCGGGCAAAATGCTGGCCCAGGAGATCGCCGGCAGCCGGCCCCCCATCAGCGCTCTGTTTCGCCAGCCGCCTCGCGTTTTCCCTTTGCCCTGGCTGCGGCTTCACTACCTGCGGCTGGGGTATCTCTGGTGGCAGTTGACGGATGGTTAGCTCCGCCAAGTGTGCGGGGGATCCCTCTGTTCGGTGGAGCAGTCCTGCCTTAGCCTAGTCGTAGTTTGGGCAGAAAAATATCGCTTGTCGTCGCTCCTGAGGTACCCCGTGCTGTTCCCGTCTTGCCGTCGGCCTGCTCCAGATCCCTCTTCTCTTGCAGCCCGCTGTCGCCAACGGCTCTCGCCAGTAGGGCAGCGGCTGGGATTGGCACTGCTGCTTGGCTTGCCCACCATGTTTTGGCCTTGGCCCGGATTTGCCCAGATTGCCGGATCCCTGCTCAGCCCTTTGGTGGCCGCCTGGATCCGCTCCGAGGTGCAGCAGGTGGACAACCTGCAGGTGCAGATCGCCGGCTCTGACGCGCAAATCTTGAACGGGCAGATCCCTCAGGCCCAGGTGTCGGGGGATAACCTCAGCTA
Organism: Synechococcus sp. H55.7; assembly: GCF_047462395.1. Taxonomy (NCBI): domain Bacteria; kingdom Bacillati; phylum Cyanobacteriota; class Cyanophyceae; order Synechococcales; family Synechococcaceae; genus Synechococcus; species Synechococcus sp. H55.7. The sequence goes on along the minus strand of NZ_JANSJD010000023.1, from coordinate 30,033 downwards.
TCAAGGCTTTCAGGTCAGCCACCTGCGGCTGCAGGGCCAGGATATTCGCCTCAACGTGGGCGAAGCCATCCAAGGACGCAGCCCGCTGCGGCTGTTGGCCCCTGTGCCGGTGCAGGTGAGCTTGCGCCTCACCGAAGACGATCTTAACCGCACCCTTCAGTCTCCCCTCATCCAGTCTCAACTGGCCCAGGCACAGGTGCAACTGCCCTTTGGAGGTCAAGCGGTGCCCTTCTTGATCCGCCAGCCCCAGGTCACCTTGGAGCAAAATCGGCTGCGCATCCAGGCCCAATTGGTGACTCCCGAGGGGGTGGAGGTGCCGGTTACGGTGCTAACCGGCCTAGAAGCCCAGGGCCCCAACCAGTTGCGGCTGGTCAACCCTCTGTGGGTGAACGAAGGCCAAGAGATCCCCATCCCCGGCCTGGCGGATTTCCCCATTCAGTTGGATCCGGGCGTGCGCATCGACCGCCTGGAGTTGCAGCCCAGCCAAATCCTCTACGAGGGCATGTTGGTCATCTACCCGGAAGCGGCGGCGGTGCCGCAGGGGTAGGGGCCGGCGTTCCCCGCTTTGGCCCGCCTTCAGACGGTGCGGGCGGGCTCTGCTGCGACCAAGGATGTGATCGGGATCAGACCTGGAGAGCGGGCCTTTGCGGCAAGATCCTGCTAGCGGTTAGCGGGAAAACCCTTTGCGGGCCTCACGTAGGAGTGGTGTATTGAGGTGAAGCCATGATCCAGGGATCCCGGAGGCAGCCATCCAACTGCACACTCAAGCCCTTAATCTGCTGGGCGCTGCCGCTGATCTTGTCGGTCGTTTTTTTGGGGAGCTGTGCCGGCGATCCAGTTTCTACGCTGCCTCTGGACGGCACGGCTGCCGGCACCCGCACGGCTACACCCCCAGGGCGAACTTTCTCCGATATTCCACCCGGTCGGGATCCCCGTCTGAAGCACCTTTGGGCCAGCTTTGTCATCACGTCTGAGCAGTTGCAATCTGCCCGCGAGGCTCCCGTTGCGCTCCATCCGCAGGCTCTCCTTCCCTGCACCGACTGCGAGGGTATTCCATGGCAACCGGGATCCCCACCCCCCACCCCCTCCTCCCGCGCCTTGGGCACCTATCGGCCTGACCAGCTCACCTTCTCCTTCCGCGTTGAGCCCCACGAGACGTCCACCCGCCTCAGCGGCAGCTTGCACCTGGATACTACCACGCCTCTGATTCACCCCGGCGAGGGGGTGCGCCTGGCGATCCAACGGGCTTTCTGGGGAGAAGACGCGCTGGAGCCGCTGCCGCCTCCCCAGGACTTCCACCCTCAGCAGATCAGCCGCGGCTGGTTCCAGGAGCGCAGTTGGATCTTCCCCTTCCCGCTGCCGGCTGCCAACACCACTGCTGCCTTGCGGCTGGATTGGCTTCTAACCTCCCCGATTCCGCCCGATTCTGCTCCCTTTCAACGGGGCAGGCCGCTGCCGCCCCCCACGGGCCGGCTGTATCACGGGGTCGCCTGGTCGGGCATGCCAACTTGGGAGCAGCTCTTGTCCTATCGCCAGGCCATCGGCCAGCCCCCTGCCTGGGCAGCCGTAGAACACCTGTGGGATCCCCGCCAGGACTTTCCGCAGTCGTTGGCCAGTCACCTGCGGGAGAGCGGCTCTGTTCCCTACCTGCGCCTGCGGCTGGATCCGGCTCAGCTTTCCGCCTTGGCCAGTGGGGAACAGGACGAGACTTTGCGCTCTTGGGCCCGCGCCATCCAGCGCTTTGCCACTCCCATCATCCTGGCCGTCGTTGTGGGAGACGGGGATCCCGAATTGCAACGACGGGCCTACCGACACCTGATGCAAACCCTGCGCTCCGAGGCCAACTTGCTCTGGGTTGTGGAGCTGGAGGGAGAAGATGCCGCAGCCGTGTCCGCCTGGGCTGGGTTCTCTGAGATGGATTGGCTGAGCCTACCGGGGGATCCCGCCACCTTTGAACCGATGTACCGCCGCCTTGTGGCTCTCAACCCGGAAGTGCCTGTGCTGCTCCGCGGGCCGGCCTTGGGCTCAGAAGCCGCTCAACCTCTGCTGGCAGGTCTAGAAGACCAACGCTGGCCCCAGGTAATTGGCTGGAGCTGGGCCCTGGGCGCGGATGGGATCCCGCCTGCAGCAGCCCAGGACTGGCAGCAGCATCTGCAACAGGGGGATGCCAAGATATGGCTGGGGGAAATGCAGGTGCAACCCCCGCCCAGCCCCCTTCCCTCGCCCAAGCCCTAAAAGAGGGCAACCTGTCTGGAAAAATCGCCCGGAAAAGTCGATAATAGGCCAGCCGTTTTACCTTTTCTTCCGCAATTGTGGCCTTGACCCCCTCATCACCCCCCTTGTCTCGCTTTGCCCAGGCCATCCAGGAGGGGGAGTTCCTGCTCACCGCCGAGATCACACCCCCCAAGGGATCCGACACCAGCACCCTGCTGTCTCTGGCCCAGCAGCTCAAAGGTCGGGTGCATGCCATCAACATCACCGACTCCAACCGCGCCATGGCCCGCATGAGCCCCCTGGCCGCCTCGCTGCTGTTGCATCAGGTGGGCGTTGAACCCATCCTGCAGTTGGCCTGTCGGGATCGCAACCGCGTGGCTCTGCAGGGGGATCTGTTGGGGGCCTCGGCGCTCGGCCTGCGCAACGTGTTGGCCCTCACCGGGGATCCCATCCACATCGGCGATTGCCCCGACGCCCGCGCTGTGTTCGACCTGGAATCGGTGCGCCTGCTGCGGCTTATCCAGCGGCTGAACAATGGCCTCGACTGCAACGGCAAGCCCCTCCCCGACGGCGGCACCTGTCTGTTTCCGGGAGCAGCGGTAGAACCCCAATCCGGCAGCTTTTCCGGCCTGGAGCGGCGCTTCCAGCGCAAGCTGGAAAACGGGGCCCAGTTTTTCCAAAGCCAGATGGTGACCGACTTCGAGCAACTGGAGCGCTTTATGGACAAGCTGGGTCGCCCCGCCGGCAAGCCCATCCTGGCCGGCATCTTCCTGCTCAAATCCGCCAAAAATGCCCAATTCATCAACTGCAACCTGCCGGGGGTACGGATCCCGGACGCCATCATCCAACGGCTGGCCAACGCTCCCCATCCCCTAGAAGAAGGGATCCGCATCGCCGCCGAACAGGTGCGCCAGGCCCGTCAGATCTGCCACGGCGTGCACCTGATGGCCGTCAAAGCCGAACATCTCATCCCGCGTATCCTGGACGAGGCCGGGATCCCCCCTCTGGCTGGCTAGCTCAACACCTGCTCCAGCCCGTAGACCAATCCCTTGAGCTGCAGCACCTTGCGGATCCCCAGGATCACCCCCGGCATAAAAGCCACCCGATCCGTGGTGTCGTGCCTTAAGGTAAGGGTTTGCCCCATGCCGCCGAAGATCACCTCCTGGTGGGCGACTAGCCCCGGCAGGCGCACGCTGTGGATGGGAATGTTGGGGCCGGGGATCCCGCCCCGCGAGCCGGGGAGCAGCTCTTTTTCTTCCACTTCGGGCGGGTTGAAGGCTTTGCCCAGTTGACCCAGCCGTTGGGCCGTCTGCAGGGCCGTGCCGCTGGGGGCATCCGCTTTGCGGTTGTGGTGCAGCTCGACGATCTCAACATGGTCAAAATATTGCGCCGCCTGCAGTGCCATCTGCTGCAACAAAATCATGCCGATGGCAAAGTTGGGCGCGATCAAACAGCCCACCCCCGACTTATCCGCCAGATCCCGCAGCCGCTCCACCTGCTCCGGCGTCAGGCCCGTTGTCCCCACCACCGGGCGCACCCCAAAGGCAATGGCCGAGCGGACATGTTCAAACACCGCCTGCGGATGGGTGAAATCCACCATCACACCGCGGCTGCTCCGCTGCGACAACCTCAGCAACTGCCCCGCTAGGTCATCGGTAATCTCCACCCCCAGGGATCCCAGGCCCAGCACCTCGCCGATGTCCAAGCCCAGTTGCGAGCGGGCTACCGCCCCCGCCAGGGTCATGTCGGGCGTCTGGGCAACAGCTCTCACCACCTCCCGCCCCATCTTGCCCAGTGCCCCCACCACCAAGACCGGGATGGGGGATGGGTTGGCTTCTGGAGTTGCCAACCCCTGATCGACCGGATCAACCGCTGCCGTCACCCCTTGCCACCCTCATCCACGCTCTACAACTGCGAAGACCGGGATCCCCGGAGAGCCATCACAACTTCACCTCAATATCCACCCCCGCCGGCAGATCCAGCTTCATCAAAGCATCGATGGTTTTGGAAGAGGGGGAATAGATGTCGATAATGCGGCGGTGGGTGCGGGTTTCAAAATGTTCCCGCGAATCCTTGTCGGTGTGCGGAGAACGCAACACACAGTAGATGCGGCGCCGGGTAGGCAGAGGGATGGGGCCCACGGGCACAGCATCGGTACGACGGGCCGTGTCCACGATTTTGTCGCAAGAAGTATCCAGCAGCCGATGATCGTAGGCTTTCAGGCGAATGCGGATTTTCTGTTGGGTCAGGGTAGGCATGGCCGGAGAAAGAGAACGGTACAACAAAAAACCGACAGGGATCGAGTTGATCTGGGGCAACCAGCGCTCAATCCCTGCCGGGAAAAGACAACTTACTTCAGGATCTTGGAGACAACACCCGCCCCGACGGTACGACCACCCTCGCGAATGGCAAAGCGCATCCCCTGCTCGATGGCGATGGGCTGGATCAGCTCCACCGTCATCCTGACCCGGTCGCCGGGCATCACCATCTCCGGCTGCGAGCCATCGTCAGCCGTAAAGGAGGAGATGGTACCGGTTACATCGGTGGTGCGTACATAGAACTGGGGACGATAGCCGGCAAAGAACGGCGTGTGGCGACCTCCTTCCTCTTTCTTGAGGACATACACCTCAGACTCGAAGTTGGTGTGCGGGGTAATGCTCTTGGGCTTGGCCAGCACCATGCCGCGCTCCACCTCGTTCTTCTGAATGCCGCGCAGCAGCACACCGACGTTGTCGCCAGCGATCCCTTCATCAAGGGTCTTCTGGAACATCTCTAGACCAGTAACGGTGGTGGAGCGAGTTTCCCGCAGCCCCACCAGTTCCACCGTTTCGCCCACCTTGATGCGGCCCCGCTCGATCCGGCCTGTGGCCACCGTGCCCCGACCGGTGATCGAGAAAACGTCTTCTACGGCCATCAGGAAGGGCTTGTCCACATCCCGCTCCGGCGTGGGAATGTAAGAGTCTACCGCATCCATCAGCTCGTAGATCTTATCCACCCAGGGATCTTCGCCGCGCTGAGTTTTGGGGTTGGCCTGCATCCTTTCCAAAGCCTTGAGGGCGGATCCCCTGATGATGGGGATGTCATCGCCGGGGAAGTCGTATTTGGAGAGAAGCTCCCGCACTTCCAGCTCCACCAGCTCCAGCAGCTCTGGATCGTCCACCATGTCCACCTTGTTGAGGAAGACCACCAAGCTGGGCACCCCCACCTGACGGGCCAACAGGATGTGCTCCCGCGTTTGGGGCATGGGGCCATCAGCCGCAGACACCACCAAGATGGCTCCATCCATCTGGGCTGCACCCGTGATCATGTTTTTCACGTAGTCAGCGTGGCCGGGGCAGTCCACGTGGGCGTAGTGACGCTTCTCCGTCTGGTACTCCACGTGGGCGGTGTTGATGGTGATACCGCGGGCTTTTTCTTCCGGCGCTGCGTCGATCTCGTCATACCGTTTGGCTGTGGCCTGACCCAAAGCAGCCAAGGTGGTGGTGATGGCAGCCGTCAAAGTGGTCTTGCCGTGGTCAACATGGCCGATGGTGCCAACGTTGACATGGGGTTTGGTACGTTCAAACTTAGCGCGTGCCATGAATCGTCACTTCCTTTTTGGTTTCAGTCAGCTACTCATTTCCTTTGTTTTTGGCAATGATGGCTTCGGCGATACTGCGAGGAACTTCCTCGTAGTGGCTGAACTCCATCGTGAAGGTGCCTCGACCCTGGGTTTTGGAGCGGATATCGGTGGCGTAGCCAAACATCTCTGCCAATGGAACTTTGGCATTGACCTTGGTGATGCCGCCTTCCGTATTCATCCCCTCCATCTGGCCGCGGCGGGCGTTGATGTCCCCGATGACGTCCCCCACAAAGGCTTCAGGAACTTCCACCTCGACCTTCATCATCGGCTCCAGAAGGACAGGGCTCGCTCTGCGAGCTGCCTCCTTCAGAGCCATCGAACCGGCGATCTTAAAGGCCATTTCGCTGGAGTCCACCTCATGGTAGGAGCCATCCACCAGGGTGGCGCGGATGTCGATCAGGGGATAGCCTGCCAGCACGCCGGATTCGCAGGCTTCCCGGATCCCTTGCTCAGCCGGCCCGACATATTCTTTGGGCACAACGCCACCCACGATTTTGGAGACAAACTCAAAGCCTGTACCCGGCTCTGCAGGCTCCAGGTCGATAACCACATGGCCATACTGACCCCGGCCACCACTCTGGCGAACAAACTTGCCTTCGACCCGGCTGACCGGCTTGCGAATGGTTTCGCGGTAGGCCACCTGCGGGTTGCCGACATTGGCCTCTACGTTGAACTCCCGCAGCATCCGATCCACCAGGATCTCCAGGTGCAGCTCGCCCATGCCGGAGATGATGGTTTGATTGGTCTCGGGATCCACCGAGACGCGGAAGGTGGGATCCTCTTTGGCCAAGGCCTGGAGGGCCTTGGAGAGCTTATCGATGTCGGCCTTGGTTTTGGGTTCTACAGCCACTGAGATCACTGGCTCTGGGATAAACAGAGACTCCAAGATCACGGGAGCATTTTCGTCGCAGAGGGTGTCTCCGGTGGTGGTGTCCTTCAGGCCCACCACAGCCCCCAGATCGCCTGCCCGCAGCTCATCCACGTCCAAACGTTCATCTGCTTTCAACACCACCAGGCGGGAGATGCGCTCTTTTTTGTTTTTGGTGGAGTTGAGCACATAGGTGCCTTTGGTCAACACTCCCGAATAGACGCGAATGAAGGTCAGATCCCCGTACTTATCGCTCATCAACTTGAAGGCCAGCGCCGAGAAAGGCTCATCGTCGCTGGCCTTGCGCGCCACCTCCGAGCCATCCGGCAGCACCCCCTTGATGGCGGGAATGTCGATGGGAGAAGGGAGGTAATCCACCACCGCGTCCAGCAGCATCTGCACACCCTTGTTCTTGAAGGCAGAGCCGCACAGCATCGGCACAATTTGGCCGCTGATGGTGCCTTTGCGCAGACCAGCCATCAGGTCGGCTTCGCTCAGGTCTTCCTCGGCAAAGTATTTCTCCATCAGGGCTTCGTCGGTCTCGGCCACCGCCTCCACCAGCTTGGCCCGGTATTCCGCCACGAGATCTTTCATCTCCTCCGGAATGGGGGCGGGACGAATGTCCTTGCCGATCTCATCCATGTAGATACGGGCCTGCATGCGCACCAGATCGACGATGCCGCGGAACCCGTCTTCAGCTCCAATGGGCAGTTGGATGGGCACAGCGTTGGCCTTGAGGCGCTCCCGGATCTGGTTGTAAACCTTGAGGAAATTGGCCCCCATGCGATCCATTTTGTTGACAAAGGCAATGCGGGGCACGTTGTAACGATTGGCTTGCCGCCAGACGGTCTCAGACTGAGGTTGCACGCCGCCCACCGAGTCAAAGACGGCGATTACCCCATCCAGCACCCGCATGGAGCGCTCAACCTCGATGGTGAAATCCACGTGCCCAGGCGTGTCGATGATGTTGATGGTGTACTCCGGTGCGCCAGCGAGAGGTTGGGAGGGGTTTTCGGGATCCCGCTTGGTCCAACGGGTGGTGATGGCCGCAGCCGTGATGGTGATGCCCCGCTCCCGCTCCTGAGCCATCCAATCGGTTACCGCAGTTCCGTCGTGGACTTCGCCAATTTTGTGTACCAGACCGGAATAGAAAAGGATCCGCTCTGTGGTCGTGGTCTTGCCGGCATCGATATGAGCCGCGATGCCAATGTTTCGGACTCGTTCCAGGGGAACTGTGCGTGCCACGTCAACCTCCCAATCCTCGTCGCCCTGCGATTTGGGCAACCTAAAAAATCCTTTACAATTCTAATCTTTTTTGCCGATTTTGCTCCACTTGCCCGAACTCTGGGTGGACAGAGCAGGGATCCCAGGGACTACCCACCGCCCTGCCAAACGGATTCAGTAGCGGTAGTGGGCAAAGGCCTTGTTGGCCTCGGCCATGCGATGCACTTCCTCCCGCCGCCGAATGGTGCTGCCGGTTTCGTTGGCCGCATCCATGATCTCATTGGCCAGCTTGGCGGCCATGGTGCGGCCGGGACGGGCGCGGGAAAAGGTGACCAACCAGCGCAGCGCCAGGGAAGTTCCTCGTTCTCCCCTCACCTCCACCGGGACTTGATAGGTAGCCCCGCCCACCCGACGCGCCTTGACCTCCACCAGGGGGGTGGCGTTGCGGACAGCATTTTCCAACAGAGGCAGTGGCTCTTGACCGGTGCGCTCCCGCACAATGTCCAGAGCCTCGTAAAGGATCCTGGCAGCCAGGGAGGCCTTGCCCCTCTGCATCAATTTGCGGATCAGCATGGTGACCAAGCGGCTCCCGTATTTGGGATCCGGTGGCACATCACGGCGAGGCGCACGGTTGCGGCGAGACATAAGAGGTGGGTTACCTGTTGCAGAAAGGGTTGGGAAAGGAGGACAAGCGAGATGCCAAAGGCTATTTTTTCTTACCGGCGGCGGCTGGGGCTTGGCCGGGCTTGGGCCGTTTGGCCCCGTATTTGGAGCGGCCTTGCTTACGGTCTTTTACCCCTGCAGCATCGAGTGTGCCGCGGATAATGTGATAGCGCACGCCGGGCAGGTCTTTGACTCGTCCTCCGCGAATCATGACCACCGAGTGCTCTTGCAGGTTGTGGCCGATGCCGGGAATGTAAGCTGTGACCTCAAAGCCAGAAGTGAGGCGAACGCGAGCTACTTTTCGCAGCGCCGAGTTGGGCTTTTTAGGTGTTGTCGTGTACACTCGGGTGCAAACCCCCCGCCGCTGTGGACAACCCTTCAGGGCAGGGGACTTGGTTTTGCGGACGGCGACGCTGCGCTCCTCGCGGATCAGTTGCTGGATGGTGGGCATGGGCTGGCAAAGAAGGCTACAACTCAAGTTATCCGGCAGTATTGAATCCTAGCAAGGCGGGATCCCAGCGTCAACTTAGGGATCTGCTGCCGGGGCTGTGACTTGAGTCTTTTGACTAGACTGGAGCCATCGGCAGGAGGTGGGGAGAGGGGCAACAGGCGATGGGCTGGCTGGATTGGTGGATTGCGCTTCCCTGTCCGCTCTGCCAGCGCCCGGCCAAGGCTGTGTTTTGTCGAGACTGTCAGCAGCGATTGCAGGCGGAGCGGCTCGACTCTTGGCCAGTTACCACTTCGCCTTGGCCGCTTTATGCTTGGGGGATCCACCGGGGAGCGCTGCGCAGGGCTCTCTATTGCCTGAAATATGAAGGACAGCGGCGCATAGGCACGGTTTTGGGGGAATGGCTGGGATCCCGCTGGCTCGAAAGCCGGCAACCTTCTTCAGGCTCTCGTAGGGCCTACGGCTCGGACTATACGGTAGTCCCCATCCCTCTGCATGTGGAGCGCCTGCGGCAACGGGGCTACAATCAGGCGGCCCTGATCAGCCAAGCCTTTTGTGAGCGGACGGGTCTAAGACATTTACCTGAAGCTTTGGTGCGGGTGCGGGCCACGGCGGCCCAATATGAGCTCAACCCGCTGCAACGCCAGCAAAATCTGGCAGGCGCCTTTGCCCTCCAGTACGCTCCCGCCACGCCAGTTCTGTTGGTGGATGACATCTACACCACCGGCTCCACCGTCCAAGCAGCGCAGCAGGTCTTGGTTGCCGCTGGGATCCCGGTGGCCGGGGTGATTGTTGTGGCCAAAGCGCAGCCGGCTGCCCACCACCCCACCCTGCCCCAGGAGCTCCGACGGCGTGGCCAGGCCTGACTATTGGGCCTGTTGCGCGGCTGCCTGTCGGGGATCCACGTTGAGGAACACGGTGGCATCCCCCTCGACGCGAATGATGCGCAGAGGTGGCAGTGAGTCCGCCGGGTTTTGGATGCGCTCCTGCAGCTTTTCGTAAAACAGCAGATCCGCCAGTTGCGCGTTTTCCGCTGCCGCCTGTCCCTTTAGCTCGATGGCCCGCTGGTTGGCTGCCGCTAGGATCAACAGCCGCTCGGTTTCTTTTTGTTGAATTTGCGCCCGCACTGCTGCTGTTTGTGCCGTAATCGAGGCCACCTGTTTGCGTTCAATGGAATCTCGCAGGGCTTGTGGAAAATCGGGGTTGCCCAGAAAGAGGCCCTCTACCTGGATCAGGGGCAGGGCTTGGCCATCGCGGTTGACGGTGGGCATCTCTTGGCGGATCAAGTCCAGGGCCCGCTGCTCGATGGCTGTGCGCTGGCTTTTGCGGTAAAAATCTTCGGAATCGAAAGAAGCAGAGATATCGCGGATCTTGGAGCGCACTACCGGCACCACCACTGTCACAAGATAGTTCTCGCCGATGGTGGCGTGCAGCTCGTCCAAAGTGGCAAGGTTGGGCCTGAGGGCAATGGCCACATCGACGGCAAAAGCCTGCCCGTCAGCAGTGTTTACCGTGATGGCATTGCTGATGGCATTGGCCGAGTTGGGGTTGTTGGTAAACTCCCAAACGCGGGTGAGCACGCTGTAGGTGATTGGCGTCTCGATCCCCGGGATCCGGAACATCACTCCCGGCAATTCTACCCGCCCCTTTTGCAACCCAGAAAAGGTATTAAACACCACAGTGGCATGGCCGGGCAAAGTGACATACAGGCAGGCGCGGAGCATCCCCAAAGCTGCCAAGAGGGCAATCCCGCCCAAAGTTAGCCAACCAACTTTACTCTGGTGTGCTTCTTCTGTTGAATACATAGTGGCTGATCCCGTTTTGAGGTCTGAGGGAAGAGCTGGAGCAGATGGGGCCAGGCCCGAAAACTGTTCGCGTCAGCGGGACGGAGTCCTTTTTCTATTAGGTTTTCTATTTGGTTATCAAAGTTTCCAGCCGGGATCCCAGGACGGAGGCTTTCACCACCTCTAGGTACTTGGGATTCTGGGTGAGGGCCTGGGCCTTGGCTCGCAATTGGCCGGCTTCTGCCTCGGCTTGAGCAATGATGCTGCGGGCATCTTGGCGCGCCTGCTCGATCTCAAATTGTTTTTGCGCCAGTTGGTTTTCGGCAATAGTTTTTGCTTCAATAGCGGCTACAAAATCGGGATCGAAATCCACATCCCGCAGCAGAAAGTCCAAAACCTCGATGCCGTATTCCTTCAGCAAAAGGGCCACCCGTTCGCGAATTTGTCCTTGAAGCAGAGGGCGTTCGGTGGAATAGAGAGCTTGGGCGGAAAAGCCGCTGGTCTCATTCAAGATGACCGACCGGACGATGGGGGCAATGCGATCCAAGTAGTTCTCCCCCAGTTGGGTGTAGACCTTGGGGGCATCGAGAATACGAAATTGCAGCGTCGCTTCAGCCGCAATCTGCTGCCCATCCTGAGAGAGGGCCACCAGCCGCGGCGCATAGGCAGTCGGGTCGTTGTCCTTCCAGGTCAGAGCCTGAGTTTTTACGTCGAAGGTAACGGTGCGCGAGACAAAAGGCGGCACCCAATGCAGCCCTGGCTGCAAAGCAGTCGGGCTCACTCCCCCACCCCAGGTAAACAGCACCATATTCTCGCCGTTGCCCACCAAGCGCAGCGGCCTGCCCGCCGCCACCAGGATCAACGCCACTCCCACAAGGGTAGCTTTGGGCAACCAGCGACCCACCCGGCTTTCCCAACCTTCTGCTCGCATCTCTCCATCTCCTGCCAATGCAGCCATTCTCGCGGCTGTGAGAAGGTCGAGCTGAGAAACGGCTGCTATCTTTTAAGCCTTCTGCAGGGATCCCCGTCCTCTTTCTCAGACCCCCAGACGATGTTACTCGATATCAAAAAGTTTACAAAAGATCACTTCACAATTCGCAAAGACCCAGGATAAGCCGGCAAAAAGGGAAGAAGATTAAAACATAATAAAGATTTGGGTTGCCGTTCATGCTGCCTACTATCGATTACGAGCGGCGAGATATCCAGGTGCCACCCTCCTGCATTGCCGTTGCGGCTCGGGCCTTGATCCGGCAGGGGGTATCCGTCTGCTGGCGGGAAGAAAGTCTATCTGCCCTGATTCGTCTGGGATCCAAAGGAGCTGGCGATCGAGCTGCCATTTTGCTGGTGGAAATGAGCCTCATGGGCCAGCCGGAGGAGCTGAAAAACTGGCTGGAGATGTGCTGGCAACTGCCCGCCTATCGCCGCGAGCCGTTGCGGGTGGGGGGATAGGGGATCCCTGGGGAGGCGCGCTAGCCTCGTTCGGACTCGTCGAAGAGAAACTGCCCGCCGTAGCCGGTGACGATGCGGGTTCCATCTTTGAGGATATGGATTTCCACCTGGTCGCTGGCCCAATTCAGTTGACCCTCACCCCCGGCCCCTCTCCCTGAGGTCACCCAAGCGCTCCGCGCCGCTTACGCGACCACCCCCGGCCCCTCTCCCTGAGGTCACCCTCACCCCCGGCCCCTCTCCCTGAGGGAGAGGGGAGTTAGAGCGGCGCGTTCGCGACAGCGTTGCGAAGCAATAACAACGTAGAGAAAAGTTTCATGGCTATTTGAATGACCATACGTCCCGCTATCGGAATCGGCGCCATTTAGCTATTTGTTGTACTTGCTGGCGTCTCATTGTTACTTGAATGCTATCTGAATTGACTACAAGAAAGCGGCAGAGAAGGGATCCCTGCCGCCCGATTTCCTGGGGAGTTGGCAACAGAATCAGTATTGATTAAGTACCGATAATGCCACCGTCATTTTTGGTAATCACCACCACCGCCGAGCGGGGGTAGATGTTGTTGTCATAATTGGGCCAGCGAGAAATGATCTTGCCGGCGGCAAAGTCTTCCTCGCTGGTGCTGGCACCAGGGTGCTGCACGTTGATGAACAGAGTGCGCTGGTCGGGAGTGGTGACCACGCCGGTGATCTCCTGTCCGATCGGCCCGGTCAAGAAGCGGCGAATTTCGCCGGTATCCGGATCGGCAGCCAGCATCTGGTTGTTGCCGAACTGGGCAAAATCTCCCTTGTTGAGGTTGCTCTCGCTACAATCCGTTTGGATCCAGAGGCGACGGCTGGCATCGAACCACAACCCATCGGGAGAGTTGAAGATGTTGTCTGAGCTGAGAGCTTGGCCGGATAAGGTGCGGCTATCTCCTGGCGGGCCGGCCAGGACGAAGATGTCCCACTCAAAGCGGGTAGCTTGGGGCTGGCCATTGGCTTCCTTCCAGCGGATGATGTGGCCCCACTGGTTTTTGGGACGAGGGTTGGCGGCGTTCACCTGGTCTTGTTCCCGCTTGCTGTTGTTGGTTAGGGTGAAGTAGACCATGCGGGTCTTGGGATCCACTGCTCCCCACTCGGGCCGATCCATCTTGGTGGCGCCGACGAAGTCTGCCGCGGTGCGGGTGTTTACCAATACATCCGCCTGGCTGGTGAAACCATTCTCGGGGGTGAAGCCGTTTTGCCCAAACACCAGCGGGATCCACTCCCCTGTGCCGTCTTCGTTGAACTTGGCCACGTACAGGGTGCCGTTGTCCAGCAGGTGGCCGCCTGCCGTCTCCTTGCGGTAGGGCTCGGCAGAGACGTACTTGTAGATGTACTCAAAGCGGGCATCGTCCCCCATGTAGAGCACAATCGGCTGCCCTTCCACCGGCGGCTGGAACACCACGCCCTCATGGGCAAAGCGGCCCAGAGCTGTGCGCTTCTGGGGCTTGCTGCTGGGATCAAAGGGATCGATCTCCACCACCCAGCCAAAGGTGTTGGGCTCGTTGCGGTAGTCCTGGGTGGCATCTGCAGCGGTGGGGGTGGCGTTGAAGCGGATGAACTCGTCGGCCTTGTTGCTAGCCAGCTCCCAGCCGTAGCGGGAGGTCTCGGTGCTCACGCCGTAGCGCTTGTGCTCGCGGGGCAGGTTGGGCTTTTGATCCGGCCCTTTGCTGGTGTTGGTGAAGTAGCCGGCCCAGTTCTCCTCGCAGGTGAGGTAGGTGTTCCAGGGAGTAACCCCGTGGGCGCAGTTGTTTAAGGTGCCCCGTGTCATCGTGCCATCGGGGCTGAACTTGGTCTTGACGAAGTCGGATCCCCGCACCGGGCCCTGGATCTCCATGAGGGTGAGGCCGGTGATGCGGCGGTTGAGGCGATCCCGCACCACAGTCCAGTTACCGTCCGCCTCCCGCTTGATGTGGACAATGCTCACCCCGTGGGCGTTTAGCTCTTTCAGCACTTGATCGGGATCGCGGCTGCCGTCGGGGTTGACTGGGTAGCTCTCGTCGTTAAGCTTTTGACCCTTGGCGGCAGCATGCATAAAGCGCGGCTCCACATACTCGTGGTTGAACACCAACAAGCCCTCGGTGGAACTGCCCTGCCAGGGATCCTTGCCCTCAATGGGGAAGAAGTGCATGCCGTCGTGGTGGCTGCCCACCTGCATCCCCTGCTCGGCGCCGGTGTTCTCCAGCTTGAACTCAGGGTAGGTGCCGGTGATAGGGGTACCCCAGGCCAGCAGCGGTCGAGCCGTGTAGCCTTCCGGTACCACCACTTTGTCCTCTGCGCTCACGGGGATCGCCTTGAAACCCAGCAAGGCACTACCACTGGCCGCTTTGGCCGATTTACTAGCGTTGTTTAGCGCCGGTAGGCCAAAAAAGGTGGCCACTGCCGCGGCAACTCCCCCCTGCAACACTTGGCGCCGCTGCAGGCGAGTTTCCAGGATGCTGCTAAAGGTGGGGTTGGGCGAATGATTGCACAGAGGCTCGTCCCCATGGCGAAGCCTAGAATCCTGTGGATTATTCATGTTGAGTTCTCCCCTTCTCTTGTCTTGTCGATCTTTTATTCCCTGCGTTCTTCACGCATTGGGACAGGCACCCCAAAGCTAGTACCTAGAAGTTAAGAAGAGACCAGGACCAGGTTAAGCCTCGCCGATGTGAGAAATTTCTTTGGGTTGAGGTAATAGCTTATTAACAATTTGTTGGACTGTAGGGAATTTTGGTTTCTGACGTTTAACTTGTTTAGAATGGCCGGCTAAGCCTAAGGTTCTTGTCGTATCCTAGAGAACAAATACACCCCATCGCGATGGTAGAGAAGCTGAAACGAGGTTTCTTTTTGTAAGGCGGCAAGCAGGGTCTGGGAGAACTCTGGGCTGCTGCGCCACCCCGGATGGCGGCTGTTAAGCAAAACGTAGTCAAAGGGATCCCATTGTGCAGGGGGAGATCCCTTGAAGCGGCTCTCGTCAGTAAAGTAAATAACTTGCCGGTGGGTGAGGTGGGGGCTAATCTCGTGGGTAGTGAGGACGCCCCCTTGGGTGGTGATGTGGGCAAGGGCCTCGCGAGTGGCCTGCCAAGTGTCAAGAGACTGAAGATAGATGGAGCCGAAAAAGGGGTATTTTGCCAGAGCTAAAAAAGCCAGCAAAGACCAGGCTAGCGCTGCTTTTCTGCTTTTGACGGAGCAAAACCAAAAGGGGAATGCTTTCGCGTTTTCGATAACAGCTAGAAAGAGAAAAGGAACAACAGGTAATGCATACTGATGCACCAGATCCCGATAAGCAGGATTGCTAGAAAGTATATTCAGCCCCAGGGTTGGCAGGGCAGGGATCCAGGGATCCCAGTGGCGCCAGGAGAGGCCCCAAGCCACAGGAATGATTAACAAAAATCCATAGAATAGGGTGTCGAGAGAGAAGACTTTGCCCAGGACTAATGTTGGCTTGAGGACCAAGTTTTGGATAATTTCAGGAACGGAACTGCCCAAATAGCTATAGTGAGAAACGGCTGCCGGCTCGCTGCCACTGAAGTGAGGAATAATCCAAAAAGCGGCCATGCCAAACCAAGCCGACCCTGTCGCTATGGCAAGCCAGCCGGCCACTTGGCAGCGCCTTTCAACTCGTCTGCTTTCAAAGAGCAACAGCCAAGCTCCCAGGGCAACGACATTGAGAGACAACACCGCCTTGCAGCCGAGGATACCGCCTAGGCACAGCAAAAACCCCCACAACTTGCCAGAGCGAATACAGAGTATAGCTGCCAAAAAAAGGGGAACGGCCAACACTTCTGGATGAAAATCAAAAAGGTTGGCGTTGAAGATGGCCGGGTAGAGAAGATAGGCGGCGGCAATTGTTCTCGCCCTGCCAGAATCAATCTCGACCTGGAGCGCCAGATGGTAAACGGCCAGCGCTCCCAGCGTTAGTGCCAGAGCTTGAATGCCGAACAGCCAATATACAGAGGGAACAATGCGATACAAAAGACTGAGAGGATACAAGATAAAAGCTGCGTGATCCCCAAGAATGTGGATCCCGCGAATAGTAGAAAAAGGAAACTCGCCACGGCTGATTAAATAAACAGCTTGGTCGAAAATACCGAGATCATATCCTCCTGACTGAAACAAGTGATGCCGCGCAACACTGCAGCTCAAGAGAATGAAGAAATTACAAAGCGCCATTGCCGTCAGGCACAAAGGTAGAGGACGATCTTTCATAAGAACCAGGGCTCTTGGATCCTGTGGATCTCGGCAAGGCAACTTTACCGTCTTTCTCAGCCTTGCGTCACATCCCAGCGAGTCTGGATTGGGCAGATGAACCGTCTCAAGCCCGGGCCTCTCTCTTTCTTCAGGAGTATGAGAAAGCTTATTGGGGACAACGGTACAGATGAGCTAGGACTGGTTACGACAAGAGGGTGTAATTTGGCCCAAGATGGTAGCACGTCTTGCTCCAGTTGCTTCCGGCAAACTGTTGGTCTCACCCTGCCAGGTTTTATAAGCTAATACCGCAAAAGCAAAGGCTTCTTTGGCTGCAGAAGGGATCCCCACTTGGTCGGAGGTAAGCAGGGTTGTGGCCGGCAGTTGTTCCTGCAACAATTGCATGAGGACAGGGTTTTGGGTGCCGCCACCGCTGACGATAACTTGCTCTGGGATCGCGGGCAAGAAGTCTCTGTAAGCTTGGGCAATGGAGCGAGCGGTAAACCCCGTTAGCGTGGCAATGCAGTCGTGGGCGGAGGCAAATTGGGGCCAAATTCGTTCCAAGTAAAGGGATCCAAAGTACTCTCGGCCAGTGGTTTTGGGCGGTGCTTTATGAAAGTAGGGATCCCGCATCCATTCTGTAATTTTTTCCCAGTGGATCTGGCCTTGGGTAGCCCATTTTCCGTCGCGATCAAAAGCTTGTTGTCCTTGGCTGGCCCGCATCACCGCCAAATCGATCAACACGTTGCCGGGGCCGGTGTCGAAAGCCAAAGGGGATCCGCCGCTGCTGAGGCTAGGGAGATAGGTAAGGTTGGCTATGCCGCCGATGTTTTGGGCCGCCCGATGGAAGTGGGGATGACTCAGCAACAGCCAATCCACAAAAGCCACCAAAGGTGCGCCCTGGCCCCCCGCTGCCATGTCCCGCGCCCGAAAGTTGCTCACCACAGGGATCCCGGTCAGCTCGGCAATCACCGCCGCTTCACCGATTTGTAAGGTCGAGGCTTCTGGCCCATCGGGGCTGTGCCAAAGGGTTTGGCCGTGGCTGCCGATGAGATCGACCTGTGGGGGGGTGAGGTGGGCCGCTTGGATCCCTTGCAGGGCCGCTTCCGCAAAAGCGCGACCCAAACGAAAGTTTAAAGCGCAGATATGGTCTACCGTGCCGGTTTTGGGATCCGCAGCCCGCAAAATCTCTGCCCGCAGCAGCGGGCAATAGGGGATTGTTTGGAAATGCAACAGCTCCCACCGGAGAGGATCGTTGCCCTCGATGTGGACGATGGCTACATCGATCCCGTCCACAGAAGTGCCCGACATTAAGCCAATGACAATCACCTATCCTGTCGAGGGCTCGGCGCAGAGGCTTGAGAAGGTCTAAAGTTTTGCCCCCTTTTGGCCTTCCCTCTCTAGGATACAGGCAGGGTATCCAGAGCCGCTGCGTGGGGAATTCTGCATGAGTGACGCCATCCGCTACGACCTGCTTTTGGTGGGAGGAAGCTCCTCCAACCTGATCCTGGCCCATCGCCTTTTGGATCTGGCCAAGCTCTCGGGGCTCAAAATCTCCATCGCCATCTTGGAAAAAGCCCGGCAATTTGGCGGGCACATCGTCAGCGGCGCCATCTGCAATCCCCAGGCCATCGCCAGGCTCTTCCCGGATTTTGAGAGCCAAGGATTTCCCCACGAGGGGCGGGTGGAAGTCAGCCATCTGAGCGTACTGGGATCCCAAGAGCGCTGGGA
The DNA here is from genome assembly GCF_047462395.1 of Synechococcus sp. H55.7. Taxonomy (NCBI): domain Bacteria; kingdom Bacillati; phylum Cyanobacteriota; class Cyanophyceae; order Synechococcales; family Synechococcaceae; genus Synechococcus; species Synechococcus sp. H55.7. The sequence goes on along the minus strand of NZ_JANSJD010000023.1, from coordinate 11,843 downwards.
TCTGCCGGAAGCAGCAATCCCAAAGGGGTTGCGCAAGCAGGGGCAGTTCATCCTCACCCTTAGCCATGTCATCCGCTGGCTGGCCGAAACCCTGCAGGAAAAGGCCAAAGGGATCCCCAACGTTACCCTGGATCTGTTCCCCGGCTTTGCTGCCCACGAGATCCTCTACGAAGGGGAGCGAGTCATTGGGGTGCGGGTGAGCGACTCCGGCCAAGTTTACGAAGATTGCGTCTTTGCCGAGCTCACCTGCTTTGGCGACAAGGGATTTATCTCCAAAGACCTGGTCGAGAAGTTTCACCTGCGCCCTCGGCCGCAACTGTGGTCGGTGGGGGTCAAAGAGCTGTGGCAGATCCCTTGCTCGCTGCAGGGGCAGGTGTGGCACACCTTGGGCTATCCGGTTTTGGATGGCAGCTTCAGCGGCGGCTTTGTCTACGGCCTCAAGGATAACCGCCTGGCCCTGGGCCTCATCATCGGCCTCGACAGCAAAAATCCCAACCTCAACCCGCAGCAGCGCCTGCAGGAGTTCAAAGCCCATCCCTGGATCCAATCCCTGATTGCCGGTGGCAAGTTGCTCAAGTACGGGGCTGCCGTCATTCCTGAGGGGGGCTACTACAGCCTGCCCAGCCGCTTTGGCGTCGAAGGGGCTTTGCTCTTGGGGGATGCCCTGGGGGTGCTGGATGTGGGCAGCCTGGCTGGGATTACCAACGCCATGGAGACCGGCTACCTGGCGGCGGGCCTCATTCACGACGGCTTTTTAAAAGGGGATCTGCGCATCCAAGAGGCCTACCAAAAAGCCGTGATGGAGAGCTCGGTGGGGCAAGATCTCTACTGCAGCCGCTATTTTCGGGAAGCCTTTTTGGAAAACTCCCGCCTGCTGGAAGCGTACCTGCCCCAGCTCTGCCGCAGCGTCGATGCCGGCCACCCCTGGCTGGGATCCCTGCGCTGGGGCCTGCAGGATCCCGTGCGTCGCGGCGGGGAACTCCTGCGCGCCTACACCCTGCTCAGCGGACGGGTCAGCGCCGGCGAGCCGCCCCCACGGGGGTATGTTGCCCCCCATGCCGCCATCCAAGCGGACTTTGTGGCCCCCACAGGTCTGGATCCTGAAGCATTGACCACGCGATGGGGCTATTTCTCGCGGTCGGATGCCGTCTTTTTTGCCGATCCCCGCTACCCGGAAGGCAACCGCCACATCCTTGAGTTCAGCGCTGACACCTGCCGCCAGTGCATTGCCACCTACGACAAGCTGAACCGCCCTACCCCCTGCGTGGCCGACTGCACCGCAGAAGTCCACCACATCCGCGAACACAATGGGATCCGCTCCCACGCCATGTCGCTGGAAAACTGCATCCAGTGCCGCACCTGCGAGATCGTCTGCCCCCACCTCAACCTACGGGTTAACCCCAGCTACGAGGGATCCGGCCCCGACTTTTATGGGCTCTAGGAAAACGGGGGCGGGGAGCACAGACTCAGCTTTGCTGGCATAGTTAAAGCTAGAGTTGCAGGGAGTGCAGCCGTTGAATTCCGCCCCGCTGATCCCACCCGCCCCCAGCCCTGAGTTGAGCCGCGAGCAATTTTGTGAGCTCTTGCGTGGCCAGCTCAGCTTGGCCCTAAGGGAAAACAACTTGGAACAAGCCAAATCTCTCCTGCTGCCCGTACAAGCGGTGGACATTGCCGAGGTAATCGGGGAGTTGCCGGAGGCGCAGCAGGCTCTGGCCTTTCGCTTGCTGCCCAAGGATCTGGCCATCCGCGTTTACGAACACCTGGACATAGATCTGCAACAGGCGCTGCTGCGCGAGTTCAGGAGCCACGAGATCCAGGACATCTTGGACAAGATGTCGCCGGACGACCGGGCCCGCCTCTTCGACGAGCTGCCGGCCAAGGTGGTTGCCGAACTGCTGCCCCAGCTCAGCCCCCAGGAACGGGAAGCCACGGCCCTGCTGCTGGGCTATGCCCCCAACACCGCGGGGCGGATCATGACCCCGGAGTACATTTCCCTGCGAGAGAACCTGACGGCAGCCGAGGCACTGGAGCGGGTGCGCCTCTTGGCCCGCGAAACCGAGACCATCTACTACCTCTACGTCACCGACCAGGAGCGACACCTGACGGGAACCCTATCCTTGCGGGAGTTGGTGATGGCCGATCCGGCCCAGCGGCTGGAGGAGGTGATGAGCCGGGAGGTGGTGTTCGTCAGCACCCACACCGACCAGGAAGAGGTGGCGCAGGTCATCCAGCGGTACGACCTGTTGGCGGTGCCGGTGGTGGATGCCGAGCGGCGACTGGTGGGGATCGTTACGGTAGATGATGTACTGGACATCGTGGAGCAAGAGGCCACCGAAGACATCTACTCCTTGGGGGGGTTGCAGTCTGGAGAAGATGACTATTTCGACCTCAGTTTTTGGCAGGCAGCCCGCAAGCGGGTGGTGTGGCTGCTGATTTTGCTGCTTACCAACACCTTTACCAGCACGATTATTGCCGGCCAGGAAGAAGTCTTAAGCCAGGTGATCGCCCTGGCGGCTTTTATCCCACTGTTGGTGGATAGCGGCGGCAACGTCGGCTCCCAGTCTTCGACGGTGGTGATTCGCGGCCTGAGCACGGCAGCGGTGCGCCTCAAGGACGGGTTGGGGGTACTGGCCCGGGAAGCAGTGGTGGGAGCCATGCTGGGGATCATGCTCAGCTTGATCACCATCGGCTGGGCCTATGCCCTGCAGCGGGATCTCCTGGTGGCGGTCATCGTCGGGCTAAGCCTATTTGGGATTTCTGTTCTCTCTTCGGTGTCAGGGGCGGGGCTGCCCTTTCTGTTTCGCTCCTTTGGTCTGGATCCGGCCTTGATGGCCGCCCCCTTCATCACCACGATTGTGGACGTGCTGGGGGTGTTGATCTACTTCTACGTTGCCCGTTTAATCCTGGGAATCTAGCCCTAGCCGCCAACCCCTCCAAGCCCTTGCCGAAATTGGGCTAGGTTGGATCTGGTCTTGTTGCGGATCCCTGCCGGTGTCTGCCCATTCTGTGGATGTCCAGGCGGCTCTGCCGGAGATCGTGGCTCGCTTGCAAGCAGCCCTGGGATCCCTGGGGCTGGGACATCTGCAGGTGCAGGCGCGTCTTTCCGGCCAACGTCTGCTGCTGCGTTTAGAAGGGGATCCCCTCCCGGATCCGGAGCGGCTGCTGCAGGGCCTCTTGCCAACCCTGGAACAACTGGCGCTGAGCTACCGGCAGCGACTGGTGGAGCTGTTCGGCTTTCCTCTGGGAGAAGGGATCCCGGAGTGGCACCGCGAGTGGCGCTACCAGCCGCCGCCCAACCCCAACAGCCCGCTGTACCGTGCCCAACGCGGGGATGGAGAAGCCATCCAGTATGTGCTCAACTACCTGCTGCGCCCGCAAGGGCTCCAGGCCCGCGTCCATCTGCACCCCAAGCTGAGCCTCTTACAGGTGAACTTGCAGGCTGCGGAAGTTCCGGATCCGGCCTGGGCCAAGGATTTTGTGCGGCGGGTCTTGACCCGTCTGGAATGGACCTTTGTGCAACGGCTGCGGCTTTCTGGGCAGAAGCTCGGCTCCTTCTTGCCGGCCTGGAGCCAAGAGTTCGATCTCAAACAGCCCGTCTTTTGGCAGGCTCCCCCGGCCAGACTTTCTCCCTTTCCTTCTCCAGCGCCTGACACTGGCGAGCCCTCCCCACCTCCCCCTAACCCTCTAGACTAAAGGGCAGGGCTCAGAGGGGTCGGTCATGCGGGTTGTTTTCTTTGGCACGCCAGAGTTTGCCCTGCCTTCCCTGCAGATCCTGTTGCAGCGGCAGTCTTCCTTTGAAGTAGTGGGCTTGGTCTGCCAGCCGGATCGGCCGCAGGGACGAGGGCAGAAGGTGCTCCCGCCGCCCACCAAGGTCCTTGCCCAAGCCCATGGGATCCCGGTGTGGCAGCCTGTCCGGCTGCGGCGGGATCCAGAGGTGTTGGCGGCGCTAGAGGCGCTGGCTGCCGATGTGTTTGTGGTGGTGGCCTATGGCCAAATCCTGCCGCCGGCGGTGCTGCAAATGCCCAGGTTGGGCTGCGTCAATGTCCACGCCTCCCTTCTGCCGGCTTACCGCGGCGCTGCCCCCATCCAGTGGGCCATTGCCAACGGCGAGACCGAGACCGGCGTCACCACCATGCTCATGGACGAGGGCCTGGATACAGGAGCCATCTTGCTGCAGGCCAAGCTGCCCATTGGGCCAGAGCAGACTGGGCTGGAACTGGCCTCCCAACTGGCCCAACTGGGGGCCGAGCTACTGGTGGAAACCCTGGTGAAACTAGAAAAAGGAGAGATCACCCCCATTCCCCAGGATGACTCGCGGGCCACCTATGCCCCCCTCCTTAAAAAGCAGGACTTCCAGCTCGATTGGCGGCGCCCAGCCCAGGCCTTGCACAACCAAATCCGCGCCTTTTCTCCCGACTGCTTTACCGGCTTGCAGGGAAAACGGATTAAGATTGTCCGCTCTGCCGCTCCCCAGTTGCATCCACCGCCCGACCCTCTTCTCCAGGGTAGCCCCGGAGAAGTGGTGGGACTGGCCAGAGGAGAAGGGGTGTATGTGGCTACCGGCGAGGGATCCCTTCTCATCCGGCGGGCCCAACTGCCCGGCAGAAAAGAACAGTCGGCCTGGGACTTGGTCAACGGCGGCCAGCTCAGGGTGGGCATGTGCTTTGAGGCGCTGCCGGATCCCTAGCCCCCCTCTCCCCTTGGGAGAGGGGCCGGGGGTGAGGGAATGCTCCCCCTGGGAGAGGGGCCGGGGGTGGTCGCGTGAGCGGCGCGGAGCGCTTGGGCTGGCTACCCTGGGAGAGGGGCTGGGGAGCTACTCTGGCTGGGGAAACTCCTCCCACAGGCGGGTGTGTTGGCGCAGGCTGAGGAACTGCCCGCCGCCGAGGATGAGGTGATCCAAAACCGGGATCTGCAGCAGTTGCCCCGCCTGCAAGAGTTGCTGCGTCAGGGCAAGATCCTCCGGGCTGGGATCCAAACTGCCGGAGGGGTGGTTGTGGGCCACCAGGATGCGGCTGGCTCCTTGCTTGATGGCGCTGCGGAAGGTTTCCCGCGGGTGAGTGAGAGTTTCCGTGGCGGTTCCCCGGGTTACAATCTGCTGGCCGATAAGGCGGTGTTTGATGTCCAAGTGCAGGACGGCAAAGTGCTCTTGGGTCTCCCACATCAGGTCGCCGCTTAGGGCCATGGCCGCCTGTTCTGGCGATTCAATCACCGTCCGCTCGGGTAGTCGGGCCAAAAACACCCGCCGCCCCAGCTCGATGGCCGCCAACACTGTTGCTGCTTTGGCTGGGCCGATGCCCTCAATTTGCAGCAGCTCCCCGGCTTCCAGCTGGCGCAGTTGGGCCAAGGGATCCCCCTGGGCTTCCAATTTTTTCAAGAGCAACTGGGCCAGGCCAACGGCCGAGAGCTTACCTGCCCCCTGGCCGGTGTTGAGCAAAATGGCCAGCAGCTCCGCGTGGGAGAGGTTTCTTGCCCCTTGGTTAAGCAGCCGCTCGCGCGGGCGATCCTGAAGGGGAAGGTCGCTGATACGCAACACGTACTGGCTCATCTTGCGGCTAGGGGAGAGAAGAGGTTTTTTTCAACAGCCAAAAGGGGCTGCGGCGCTCTACGACCTGCCAAGTTGCTGCTAGCTCAGCTACAAAGGGATCCCAGGTCACCAGATAGTCGGGCACCTGCCAGGCGGCCAGCTCCTCCGGGTTGGCGGCATAGGGCACCCGCAGCGGGCCATAAAAATAGGGTACAAACGACCGCAGCCCATAAAGGCCAACCCTTCCCGAAAGAGCCGGTTCTGGGCCAGCAAACTGGCGGAAAAAGTAGATGGATCCCCCCTGAGTATGCTGCAACACCCGTGGGAAAACCCAGCTCCAGGCCAACTGGGCGCTTAGTCCTGTGGCCAAGAGCAAGATGGCCCATCCTCGAACATTGTGCCGAGCTCTAATCCAGGCCAGTCCCCCCAACGCCAGGAGCACAGCAGGGCCATAGGTGAAGGAGGGCCACTCCACCTCAGCCTGGAGATATCCAAGCGCCAAGCTGCCCGCTAGGCTCTCGAAAAGGTCGGAAAGCGGGATCCCCAAAGCGGCCAATCTCTTCTCGGCCACCGGCAGCAGGACGGGATCCTGGGATCCCAGCCAGGGCAATAGCAGCCACAGGGCTAGCCAAAACAAGCCGCTCAGCAGGATCCAGCCGCCTTCCCAAACGCTGAGTTGAGCCTCTCTTGACCCCAGGCGTTGCAGGCGCAGGGCAGCAAAGTAGGCCCCAATAGGGTAAAGCAGCGAGGTGTAGTGGATCAACTTGGTTTGCACTAAGAGCGAAAACAGAGCCAGCACCACCCCGAAGGCCACCAACAGCAGGCGTTCTGCCCGCTGAGTTAAATCCGCCCCTGCCGAGTCACTGCTCCTGCGGAGGCTGGCCAAGATCTCCGCCAAGGCCGGAGCTGCCCAGGGAAAACACCCTAGAGCAAAGGCCAGCAGATGAAAATAGACTGGGCCGGGGTGGCCGCTGGGGGTACTCACCAAACCCCACTGGTAGTGCCAAAACGCCGCCAGCCACCGCAGCCCCCGCGCCGCTGCTTCCAGCGCCAGCCAGGCCAGAGGAATAGCCCCCGCCAAGCCGAGGAAAGCCACAATCTCCCCCCACCGCCTTGGCGGATCCCGCTGCCAGAGCTTGTAGAGGGCCCAGATGCCCAGCGGCAACACCAGCCCCACCGGCCCTTTGGCCAACACCGCTAGGCCCAAGGCCAGCGCGCCCAGGGCGTTCCACCCCTGCCCGGAGCGGCCGGCCCGGCAGGCCTCGTCAGCAGCCCAAAGGGATCCCAGCCCCACGCCCATGCCCAAATTCAGCAGCGGGTCGATGAGGCCGGTTTTGTAGAAAAACAAAGGCAGGTAGCCCGTCAGGAGCAGGATCCCCCAGAGGCAGCCAAACCCCACCCCGCGCAGCCGACCTCCCCACGCCACCAAGAGGGCCACCGTGATGCCGCCAACCCAGGCATTGGGCAGCCGCGCCGCCCCTTCGTTGATCCCCAGGGCTGCCATCGCCAGGGCCTGCAGCCAGAAAAACAGGGGCGGCTTCTCGTAGAAGGGCTCGCCGTTGATCTGCAAAGCCAGGGGATCGCCGCTGGCCAGCATCTGCCGCGCCAAGCTGGCGTAAATGAGCTCGTCCCAGTCAAATAGGTAAGGGATCCCCTGGCCCGCCCCCAGCCACAGGAGGGCCAAAAGCCCCATTCCTAGGGATCCCTGGAGGCCGCCAAGAAGCTTAGCCATGGAAGGCTTGCAGGGGCACCACCCGGCCCACACTGGCGGGCGAGCGCAAAAGGCGCAGTAGGTGAGCGGCTAAGGTGGATCCCTCGATCTCGGCGGGAATCTCCACCCCACACCAACGGCTGGAGCTCTCCTGCAGGGCCGCCACCCAATCGGGCGCCAGGGATCCCCGCGCCACCCCAATCAGTTGCGGCAGCGGCTCCTGGCGATAGAGCCCGATCCAACGCACGCCCAGCCGAAACGGCCCAGGCCGAAAACGGGGGTTGGGGCTGCCGTCGGCTTCAAACTTGCTCAGCATCAGTTGCAGCGAATGGATCTGGCGGGTATTCAAGGGGGGAGCGGCAACCCGGCGGGCGCGAAAGGTGGGCACCATCTCGGCAAAAGGAACTTGAACAGTCTGCTCCTCCCCTGGGGTGGTGTCGAAAGCATAGCTGTAGGCCGGGCTGTCCCAGCCCCCTTGATCCCGCAGCAGAACCTTGTAGCGCTGTCCATCGCCCCGTAGCCGCAGCTCCAGGCCGGCAAACCCTGAGGCATCCAAGGGCGGCTGCCAATTGCGCGTGCGGGTGGAAACAAAGCCGCCGAAGTTGGCCGTGGAAACCTGGCCCGTAAACAGCAGCTCGCCCTCTCCCCAGAGCAGTTGGCTTTGGCTCACCCCGCCCATCACCACATCGTCCAGGATGCCCCAGAACTGGTTCAACTGGGGATCGGGCCGGCGGAAGTCAAAGAGCATCTGTTCCGTCTGTCCACTGCGGCGTAGCCGCTCCAGGTGAGCCTTGGCCGTCTCTGGCGCTCCCAGCCCTAAGATCACCCTGGCCGTCAGCCAGTCCTGGCTCTGCCCCACCGCTGCTCCCTGCCGGTGCAACGCCTCTGCCAAACCTTCGGGCAGGCCATCGCCCAAAAGAACCACCGGAAGGGAAGTGGCCGGAGTCAGGGAAGGAGGCATACAGTTAACTGCTGGGCTTTGCAACCCATTCTGAACCCAGCGCCAGAAGTCGGCAAAGGGCAACGCCTCGTAGTAGGTCAGCGTGTTCCAAAACCGCCCCAGCTCCCAAGGCATGACTTTACCTCGTCCCTTTGTCCAGATTATCCAAATTATGCAGATCTTTTGCAGAACGCAATTGGCTCACGAGCAGGGCCAATGGCCAGCCGGACTTCCAGCAGCATTCTCAGCCCGGTGAGGTTTTGCAGTGCGCGGACAGAGGGCGGGGCTTCTCGACGGATGAGCTCAAGCCACACAACAAAACTGCCTTGTGGAGTCCAAGCTATTCTGTGTCTAGTGTCGGCGGTGCTCCGCTTTAGTTGCATGATGACCGACCAAACCGGCCCAAGCATGTTTCCGAACCCCTGTTGCCACTCCGTTACTTGGCGGGAGCGCCTGTCTGGACTGGAAGAGCAATTGCGCCCCTTGGCAGAAAAGACAGCTCCCCTGCTGCTGGCAGACTCAGATCCGCTGCAGGTGTGGGCCGCCGTTTTGACCTGTCAAAAACTGGGGATCCCGCTCTTCTTGGGCAATCCCAAGTGGGGAGAACGAGAGTGGGCCCAGGCTGTGGCTGGCCTGGGAGGCGGCTGGCGCTGGCGGCAAGGCCGGCTGGAGGGGGATCCCAGCCCATTGAACCCCTCTCTGCGGGAGGCTGTACCCGGCTCCCATTGGCCGTTGATCGGGATCCCTACCGGCGGCTCCGGCGGCCAGGTGAAATGGGCAATCCACTCTTGGCGTACCCTCAGCGCCTCGGCCAAGGCCCACCAACAGCACTTCGGCGTGGACTGCGTCCATAGCTATTGCCTGCTGCCCCTGCACCACATCAGCGGCCTGATGCAGGCTGTTCGCTCCTGGCTGACCGGTGGGCAGTGGATCGTCTGGGATTGGAAACGGCAACAGCAAGCCGAGGCCTGGGATCCCCCCTTGCCGGGGAGTTTTCTATCGCTGGTACCCACTCAGTTGCAACGGCTGTTGCTCAACCCCCAGCCGGGAGTTGTGGAGAGCCTGCGCCAATTTCGCGCCATTTTGGTCGGTGGTGGCCCCACCTGGCCCAGCTTGCGGCAACAGGCCCGACAACTGCACCTGCCCCTTGCCCTCACCTACGGCATGACCGAAACGGCTTCCCAAGTCTGTACGCTTCTGCCGGAGGCTTTTTGGCAAGGAAACGACAGCCTGGGCCGGCCCCTGCCCCACGCCACGCTCCAGATCCGCAGTGAACAAGGGGATCCCTTGCCCAGCGATGCCGTGGGATTCATCCACATCCGGGCCAAGTCGCTGGCACTGGGCCATTACCCCCAGGCCGCCCTTCGCGTCAGCGGTGCGGAGCACTTTGGTTTGCGCCAATGGCATCAGCAAGGCTTCACCCCCGGCGATTGGGGCTATCTGGACTCGCAGGGCCACCTCTTTTGGTTGGGTCGCGCCGACGACCTGATCCTGACTGGCGGAGAAAAAGTGATGGCTGCCGAGGTGGAAGGAGAGGTTCGGGCCAGCGGCTGGGTGGACGATGTGTGGGTGCTGGGTCTGCCCGATGCCGAATGGGGGCAGCAGGTGGTGGCGGTGGTCGTCCCCAAAACCGGGCTCCCGGCGATCCCCCAAGAGCTGGAGATGCGCCTCAAGCAACACCTGAGCCGCCAACTGAGTCCCTTCAAGCATCCGAAGCGCTGGCTGTGGTGCACCGGGATCCCGCGCAATCTCCAGGGCAAGGTGAACCGCCAACAGCTCCGGCAGTGGGCCGCCCAGCAGTTGGGGATCTCGCCCCAGGTAAGCTAGCGGGATCCCAGACGAGCCAAGTCTCGCCGGATTTCAAAGGTCAATTCCCGGTTGTGGGGCTCCATAGCCAAAGCCTTTCTCAGGTAAGCTTCCGCCTGCTGGTGGCGACCCTCGTAGATCAAGTGGTTGCCGAAGCGCTGGTAGGCCAAAGCCAAGAGGTGGATGGCCTCGCCGGAGTTGGGAAACCGTTTCAACAGCGCCTCTGCCAGAGCCACTGCCGTGGGCAACTTACGCTCGCGCCAGGCTGCCTTGACGCGGGCAATCCCTTCTTTGAGCAATTCCGGATCGAGGTGCTCTGCCGATGAAGAGCCGGCGGTGCGGATGACCACCCGCCTCTGGCCGGCGGCAGGAGGAGATTGACGCTGGGCATCGTAGCGCCGCCGCTGCTCGGGGTCGCTCAGCACTTGGTAGGCCTGATAGATTTGCTGGAACCGCTCTCGAGATCCCTCCCCTGCCACATCGGGGTGAAACTGCCGCGCCAACCGGCGAAAGGCTTGCTTGATATCTTCGATGTCCGCTTCCGGCGATAGGTTGAGAATCGCGTAGTAGTCCATGAGCGGTGGCAGAAGGAAGGGAATTGAGAGTGGCAGAACCTGGGCCAAAAGTCAGCTCCGACCCCTGATTATGCCGATGATCATGCCATGCCAAGCCGGGCTAAACCAAGGGATCTTCTCGGCGCTCATGCGATCTCATGGAAAGTTGTTCTCCTAGCTGGGGCTTGATGCTGTAATGCCACTTTGACTGAGCACGCAGAGGTCTCTCTTCCTGTAGCTACCTCAAGGGTAGGGATCCGGTGTTAGACTTTGCCCAAGTTATTTGGAAACCCCATTCCCAATCGGTTTCTTTGACTTCTATCGATCGACTATGAGTGAAGCCCTTCATCAAGCTCTTGCAGATCAAGATCAAGAGCAATTATTAGCCCATTTGCAGCAAGGGGAAGATGTGAATGCTGTCGATGCTCAAGGACTGACCTTGCTTCATAAAGCAACACTGCTTGGCAATTTGGAACTGCTGGATTTGCTCTTGGCCCATGGTGCTTCTCCCAATGCCTTGGATCCCACAGGTGTCACCCCGCTCCATTTGGCCGCCGCCAGCGGTCGGGTCAAGCTGGTGGAGCGTCTTTTGAGGGCAGGCAGCGACATCAACCTTCCAGATGGCTATGGATATACCCCTCTCCATCGGGCTGCCTTAACCGATCAGGCAGAGGTGATCGGTCTGCTCATCCAAAAAGGAGCCAATACCTCTGGCGTTCTCCATTGGGCCACGACCACCGGACGAAAAAGCATCCTGGCCCGCCTGTTATCCAAAGGAGCGCCGGTGGATGCCGCCGATGCAACCGGTCGAACTCCTCTGCACGAGGCTGCTACCCAAGGGCAACTGGGCATTGCTCGCTTTCTGCTCTTGTATGGGGCCAATGTCAATGCGCGCAACCGATTTGGGGCAACACCGATGCACTGGGCTGCTTGGGAGGGGCATGTGGCAATCCTGGAACTTTTGCTGGAAAATGGGGCCGAATTGAACCCTCGCAATGAAGATGGGCATACTCCTTTGGCCTATGCCCAAAAACGCCAACACAGCTTGGCTGTCCAATGGTTACAAGACCGAGGTGCAACCCTTTAGTATCAAGTTTGCTATTGCCGCCGACCCAAGCGCTCCGCGTCGCTGCCCTCACCCCCAGCCCCTCTCCCTGGGGGACATCCCTCACCCCCAGCCCCTCTCCCTGAGGGACATCCCTCACCCCCAGCTCCTCTCCCTGAGGGACATCCCTCACCCCCAGCCCCTCTCCCTGGGGGACATCCCTCACCCCCAGCCCCTCTCCCTGAGGGACATCCCTCACCCCC
>NZ_JANSJD010000022.1:0-51567 GCF_047462395.1 Synechococcus sp. H55.7 | reverse complement strand
ATACATCCAGAATCAGTCAGAGGGTGCTATCCATCCCCACCGTATAGACGGTGGGGAATTCCGCACCTTACGTTAAAGCCCAAAATCCCTTGCCTTGGGAGGGAAGCTTGGCTCCAAGGGGATAGACAGAAGGGGTAAGAACCGCTGTTGGAATAGGCCCAAGTCTCCAGGAGTACTTGAGGCTCAAGCCCTTCTCCAGCCCCCAGATAAAACTGCCAGATCCTCTTCGTCCAAGTCAGCAGGGATCCCAGATCGGATCAGCTCGGCAAAATCTTCGTTGGGCACCATCATACAGAGGGCGTAGAGACGGCCAGGGCCGGTGTTGTGGATTTCGTGGACACCGGTCGGCGGCACCAGGATGCTGTCTCCGGTTTTGATGGGGGCCGCTTTCCCATCGCAAATAGCTAAACCTTCCCCCTTGAGCACGAAAAACATTTCCACAGCCATTTGATGGCGATTGGGGGGCGTTCTGCCTCCCTCATCGAAAATCTCGACACAGAACGTTAGCGAGACTTGAGCATGAGAAGGATCGAACACAATGGCCAGACGATTGGTGTCGTGGGGGCTGATGCGATAGGCCTGATAATCGGCAGGAGTTTTGACGATTGGGATCACACAGCGGGAGAGCGTTTGCATCGGGATCCTCCGCTCAAGAGATAGTGGGTGGAAAGTGGCAAGCGCTAAGAGGGGAGAGCTGCCAGCAAATCAGCAGAGGAAGCAACAAAGCCAAAGCACTGCTTGACGTTGTAAAGGGTGGCCAGCAGACAGTACTCAGGAGAGGTGGTGGCGGCGCAGTCTTCCAGCAAAATACAGTCGTAGCCGAGGAAATTGGCGTCTTGCAGCGTGGTCATAACACACTGATCGATGTTCACGCCGGCAAAAAAGAGGGTAGTACGTCCGAGATTTTTGAGAATGCTGTCGAGAGGAGTGTCCCAAAAGCCGCTCATGCGGAACTTATCCACCCAGATATCCTCGGGTTTGACTTCCAATTCCTCCACCACAGCCGCGCCCCAACTGCCACGGGTGAGAACCAAAGACCTATTTTTGGGCAAGGGATCCCCCAGCCCTACCCCCTCTCCGGTGGGATTGTAGACGTGTCGCAGGCCGGCGCTGATGTTGAGCAGGTCGGGCCGATTGCCCCAGTTGACCCACACGATCGGCACCTGGGCCTGCCGCAGGCGGGGCAATAGAGTTTTCAGGGGGCCAATGGGAGCTCGCGCCGGTGTAACATCGACGCCAATGCTGGCCAGCCACCCGTCGGGGTGGCAAAAGTCGTTTTGCATGTCAATGACCAGCAGCGCCGCTTTGGCCAGATCCAGGCGCAGGGTTTTGCTGGAGGTAGGCAGCAGGATGGGCCGAGGCTCCAAAGGCGGACGGGTGATGTCGGCCATTGCGGCGTTCACAGCCCAGGCGTTGGGAGGGATCCCCAAAGTCTTTAAGGGGCGGCTTGGGGGGCTCATCGGCTCTCCGCTCACGGGTCAGGGCAAGTACCTACCTACCTGCGCTTAACCTTAATGCACGACGGAGCTTACTTTGGAATCATAGGCTACAGTCTCTCACCTTGTTGACGCGCGGGATCCCGCCCGGTTAGTCGATGGGGGCTGGGGAAGGTTGCCACAAGGCCGACCAGAGATCCTGCTCTGGACTATACTGTAAAGGCCAAGGTTATGTAGAAATATGAACATCCTGCGGCAATATATCTTTCCTGCTCTCATCCTGCTGGTGTTCCTGTTTACTCTGGTGGTGGTGAGCATCCGCTCGTTTCTGCCAGAAGATATGGCCCAGCCGGCCCCGGTAGAGGAAGTAACATCGATGGGTCTTGCCGATCTTTCTTCCGCGAATGCTTGAGGATGGCTGAACTGGAGATCCCTCTGCCTGCTGGTTACCGTTGGCGCATTGGCTCTGCTTGGGATCGGCCTTGGGTGCGGCGGGGATTGCAGGCCACCTTGCAGGAATCTTTCCCTGAGCAAAGCCAGTGGGATCACCTGGAAGCGACCCTGGATCGCCTCTTTGACCCCCCCCGTACTCCCTGCTGGTGGATCCTCAACGAAGCAACAGGGGAGCCGGTGGGCGGCGTGTGGGCCGGCATTTCTACTGACCAAGCCACTCATCGGCGGGTGGCCTACGTCTTTTTGCTCTGGGTGGATCCTGCCCATCGTCGGCGGGGACTGGGCAGAGCTTTGCTGCAACAGGTAGAACGCTGGGGATCCCAGCAGCGGTTGTCGGCCATCACCTTGCAGGTTTACCGCCACAATCAAGCTGCCCTTAACTTCTATAGGCAGGCCCACTTTGCTGTGCAAGGCTACTGGCTATACAAACCCCTCGGCCCTGCTGCCGCCTCCCAGGAACTGGAAGACTACGAAGTTTTGTAAAGAAGCTGGGATCTGCCCGCAGCCGCTCTTTTGATGAAAACGTGATGGAAACGATGGCATCGACTGGAGGGAAGGCCCATGTCCAGACCTGTCAAACTCAGTGAAGCCGAGATCCAGGCCAAGCTAGAGGAGCTGCCTGGCTGGTCTTTGCAGGAGGGGAAGCTGCATCGCCAGTTTCAATTTCGCTCCTTTGTGGAAGCTTTCGGCTGGATGAGCAGTGTGGCTTTGGTGGCCGAGAGCATGGGGCATCACCCCGAGTGGACCAATGTCTACAACCGCGTGCGGGTGGATCTCACCACCCACGATGCCGGAGGCATTACGGAACTGGATTTCACCTTGGCACAACGCATGAACGAGCTGGCTGGGTGAACACTCTCTCGGCAGCAGACTGAGCCGGGGATCCCTGCAAAGCTCCTTGGGTCGGGGATCCCTGTTTTGTTCATGGCTTAGAGTTGGGCCGAGTTTTGACACTCCCACTGGGGGATTCTTACGCAGTTCAAAAACAAACTCGTAAAGGCGCTGTTATTGCCAATTACGGGCTTTTCCGCCCCGCACTCCAGTTCGGGGCTACCAAGCTATCCTTCTGTGTTGGAAGCTGCCTTTGTCTGATAGACTAAGCCTAAGGTTAAGAAATGATAATTTTATGAACGTGCTGGTTGTGGGGGCAACGGGAACGCTGGGCCGTCAGGTGGTGCGGCGGGCCATCGAAGAAGGGCATCAGGTGACTTGTCTGGTGCGAAACCCGGCCAAGGCTGCTTTCTTGAGTGAATGGGGCGCCCACCTCAAGGTGGGGAACCTACTGCAGCCCAGCACGCTCCGAGCGGCGATGGAAGGCGTCGAGGCGGTGATCGACTGTGCCACGGTGCGGGTAACCGACACCCTCAGCGCCCGCCAGGTGGATTGGGATGGCAAAGTTGCTCTGATCAATGCGGCACGGGCTGCCCAAGTGGGCCACTTCGTCTTTTTCTCTATCATGGGTGCTCAGCATGAGTACCCCAATGTGCCCCTGATGAATTTCAAGCACCACATCGAGAAGTACTTGATCGGATCCCAGATGCCCTACACCATCTTTCGTCCGGCGGGCTTCATGCAGGGATTGATCGGCCAGTATGCCATCCCCATTTTGGAAGAGCAAATTGTTTGGGTAGCCAGCGAGAGCATCCCCACAGCCTACGTCGACACCTTAGATGCAGCCCGGTTTGCTGTGCGATCCCTTAGTGTCGAAGGCGCCAAGCAGCAGATCTTCCCTTTGGTGGGGCCCAAGGCCTGGACATCCCAAGAAGTCATCGCCCTGTGCGAGCAGCTCTCCGGCAAAAAAGCCAAGGTCAGCACCATGCCCTTGGGACTGCTGCGAGGAGCGCGTAAGGTGGCCCAGTTCTTTCAGTGGAGCTGGAACATTGCCGACCGGCTGGCCTTTGTCGAGGTGATTGCTGCCAAAGAACCCATGCATGCCGATATGACAGCTGTGTGCGAAACCTTGGGGATTGAACTGACCTCTCTGACCTCGCTTGAAGATTACCTGGCCGAGTATTTCCAAAAAATGTTGAAACGGATTCGCGAACTCAAGGTCAAGCAACCCAAAGTCAAGACGCCTTTCTAGGGCATTGCTCTTGATCTTCATAGCAACTTCACAATAGCAATTCCATAGCGACTTGATTGAGTAGCGGACTGGGGAGAAGAGCTGAACTGGGGCGCGCCCGTCCTGCTGGATCGGAAACAGCACCGGAAACTGGATCCACCCAACCGCGGATCCTCAGGTTTCCAAGGAGCTTGTTCCCATCTACCCTATAGAAGTAGTGAGGATAAAAAGCAAGGTGGTCACAACAACAGAGACCACCTGGCTACCCGCTCTTAAAGCATAGACTCTTACCTAGAGATCTCATCGGAAAGTTCAATTTTTATCTATCTCGGTTCTCCGCTAGGATGCTTTTTAAGATTTCTTGCAGGATCTCAGCGAGTGTTCCAGTTTGGCCAAGATCCCTGGCCGAAGGAGGATTATGAGCTTGAACGGGCTGATCACAACTGCATGGCTCATTCCCCTCTATGCCTTGGTGGCGTGGACGGGAGCGCTAATCTGGTCCCCAGGAATTACCCGGCGCACAGGACCCCGTCCGGCGGGCTATCTGAATGCGCTGCTGACTTTGCTGGCGTTCTTGCACAGTGTAGGAGCGCTGGTGGCAATTTGGGATCAGCCGTCGCAGGTGATTCGGCTGCCCTGGCTGCAGGTGGGGGATCTAGTATTGGAGCTGCCGCTGCAGGTCTCATCGCTAACGCTGGGGGCCTGCGCCGTGGTGACGGGGCTGAACCTAGCGGCTCAGGTGTACGGGTTCGGCTACATGGAAATGGACTGGGGCTGGGCGCGGTTTTTCTCCTTGCTGGGCCTATTTGAAGGGGGGATGTGCGCCCTGGCTCTGTGCGACTCTTTGTTTTTCAGCTACGTCATCTTGGAAATTTTGACTCTGGGCACCTACCTGTTGGTGGGCCTTTGGTTTAACCAGTCGCTGGTGGTAACAGGGGCGCGGGATGCTTTTCTGACCAAGCGCATTGGCGACCTGTTGCTCTTGATGGGGGTCATCGCCATCTACCCCCTGACGGGATCCTGGGAGTTTGAGGACTTGACGGCTTGGGCAAAGTCGGTGCAGGCAGGAGCTATCTCTGTGGATCCGACCTTGATCACTTTGGCGGGGCTGGGGTTGTTGGCTGGCCCGGTGGGCAAGTGTGCCCAGTTCCCCCTGCACCTGTGGCTGGATGAGGCGATGGAGGGGCCGATCCCGGCCTCGATCTTGCGCAACTCGGTGGTGGTGGGCACGGGAGCTTGGGTGTTGATTCGCCTGCAACCGCTCTATGCTCTTTCCCCAACCGTGCTGGAAGTGATGCTGGTGATCGGGGCACTGACGGCAGTGGGAGGAGCCTTCGTGGCCCTGGCCCAAATCGATGCCAAGCGGGCCTTGTCCTATCTGGTGAGCGCCTACATGG
Organism: Synechococcus sp. H55.7; assembly: GCF_047462395.1. Lineage (NCBI taxonomy): Bacteria > Bacillati > Cyanobacteriota > Cyanophyceae > Synechococcales > Synechococcaceae > Synechococcus > Synechococcus sp. H55.7. The sequence continues at coordinate 46,219 of NZ_JANSJD010000022.1, read as the reverse complement.
GCTTGATCTTTGTAGCGGTGGGCACAGGACACACCCAACAAGCCTACCAACTGCTGCTCACCTATGCGCCGGCGATGGCCTTGCTGGTGATGGCGCTGGGTATGGTGATCTGGAACAGCATTACCCAGGATCTGCGCTACCTGGGGGGCTTGTGGTCGCGGCGGCCTATCTCCGGCCTGTGCTTTTTGACGGGGATGGCCGGGATCATCGCCTTGCCCCCCTTCGGCTCCTTCTGGGTGTTGACGGATCTGTGGCAGCAGTTGGCGCAATCGGGGCAGGGGCTGTGGGCGGCAGTGGTGCTGGTTACCAATGCGGTGACGGCGCTGGGGCTGACGCGGGTCTTCGGCCTGGTTTGGGGGGGTAAGCCGCAGCAGATGAGCGAGCGTTCCCCAGAGGTGCATTGGCCAATGATGTTGCCCAGCACAGTCACCATGGGAGTGGCGCTGCACATGCCCATGATCCTGGCGGCGCTGGATCTCATTCCCGTCCTAGAAGGGATCCCCGTTGGAGTGATGACGGGATCCAGCTTGGCGGGCATCGCCTTGGGAGCCTGGCTGTACCTACCGCGGGAGCGGCGGCCGGTGGACTGGGCTTTCTTGGCCGACTGGCAGGATCTGCTGGCCAACGACTTCTACACTTCCAAGCTCTACCGAGCCAGTGTGGTGTTTTTGGTGCGCATCATCTCTGATGTCACGGCTTTCTTTGATCGCTACGTGGTGGACGGCTTGGTGAATTTGACCAGCTTGGCGGTGCTGGCAGGCGGCCAAGTCCTGAAATACACCACCTCCGGCCAGTTGCAGGCCTATGTGCTGACCATTGTGGTGGGGGTGGCCCTGCTGGGCTGGCTCATTCTCTAGGCTTGGGTGGTGGCAGGACGGAGTCCTTAGAAAAGAGGAAAAAGACGATGCTGAGTGCCTTGATTGTGTTGCCGATTTTGGGATCCCTGCTCCTGTTCCTGGGCTTGGGAGGGCGAAAGCTGGCGGTGGTCTTGGCCGCGATCCCGCTGGCCATTTCCCTGCTCCTATTTACCCGCTTCGACTTGCAGGCGACCGGCTTGCAGTGGGAGCAGCGGTGGGATTGGATCCCGCCAATTGGGCTGAGCTACTCCCTGGGCTTGGATGGGCTGTCTTTGTTGATGGTGGCCCTGAACGGGCTGCTCACCCTCATCGCCATTCTGACGGCGGAGCCGGAAGTGAAGCGGCCCAATCTCTTTTACGGCTGCATTCTGCTCATGAGCGGGTCGGTCAACGGGGCTTTTGCCGCTCAGAACCTGCTCTTGTTTTTCCTCTTTTACGAGCTGGTGCTGATCCCGATCTACCTGCTTATTTCCATCTGGGGCAGCCCCAAGCGGGATTACGCCGCCATCAAGTTTTTGATTTACACCGCTGTCTCTGCCATCTTCCTGTTGGGGGCGTTTTTGGCCATCTACTGGCTAGGGGATCCCCATACCTTTGAGCTGGCCGAGGTTCGCATTAGCTCTCTGGGCCCTGCTGCCCAAACCCTGACACTCTTGGCGTTGATTGTGGCTTTTGGCATCAAGATGCCGCTGGTGCCTCTCCACACCTGGCTGCCCGACGCCTACGGCGAGTCTTCGCCGCCGGTGGCGATCCTGCTGGGTGGGGTGCTCTCCAAGTTGGGCACCTATGGTCTGTTTCGCTTTGGGCTGCAGTTGTTTCCCCAAGCTTGGGCCGATCTGGGCGGGATCCTGGCCTGGTGGGGGGCCATTGCTGTGCTGTCGGGGGCTCTGGCGGCCATCGCCCAAAAAGACATCAAGCGCATGGTGGCCTACAGCTCCATTGGCCATATGGGCTATATCCTGCTGGGCATGGCGGCGGCCACACCGATTAGCCTGACGGGGGCGATGGTGCAGATGATCTCCCACGGCCTGATTTTGGCGCTGCTGTTTGATCTGGTGGGCCTGGTGGAGCGCAAGGTGGGAACGCGGGATCTGGACGTGCTCAACGGCCTGCTCAATCCCCTGCGCGGCCTGCCCACCGTGAGTGCCCTGCTGATTTTGGGCGGCATGGCCAGCGCCGGGATCCCGGGCTTGGTGGGCTTTGTGGCGGAGTTTTTGATCTTCCAGGGCAGCTACCAAGATTTTCCCTTGCCCACCTTGATCAGCATCTGCGGCACCGGCTTGACGGCGGTGTATTTTGTAATCCTGCTCAACCGCACCTGCTTCGGCAAATTGGACAACCGCACCGCCTACTACCCACGGGTGCAAGGTTGGGAGCGGATCCCGGGCTTTATCTTAACTGCCTTGATCGTCTGGTTTGGGATCCAGCCTATGAACCTGGTGAAATGGCCGCAACCGTTGGCGTTTACTCTATCCACCCAGGTGGCTCAGGCCCAAACCCTCATCCTGGCCTCAGCCGGTGACTTTGCCCATTCTCCCTAGGTCACCTTCTCTGGAGGCGACCAAAGCAATCGGAGAACTTCCAGGAAGCGTCCAAGACCGAATTGAGATCTCGACGCATAGCCTCAAGGATCCAGAGCTTTTGAAGAGTTGGAGACTTCTTCCATGACGACAACCCTCACAACCCGCAAGCTTCCCCCTTCTACCCACCCTTTTGCGGATGTAGTCCACCGCCTCGAAGCGGGGGGATCCATGCTGCCGGATACGCCGGAAAACCTGATGCAAATTATCGGCCTTTACAAAGCCTATGCGGTGCCGATGGACTTCTACTGGCGGGATCTGCTCTACATTGCCGAGCAGGTGTTTGTGGATCCCTTGCCCTTTTTTAAGTTCATCATTCCCGAAGAATACCTAAAGCTGGCCAACCACTACGCGGGAGATAATGCAGATTTGCGCATTTGGCGCGGCCCCGCCACGGCCCACCCGGAACTTCTGGAGTTCATGGAAAAAGGGGAGCTGAAGCGCAAGCTGCCGCGGATTTTGCATCACCTCTGGCATGACCGCATCAACATGGAATTTGCTGAAGAATGTATGCGGGCCATGCTCTGGCACCGGGATATGGGGGGCCTGTTGGATCCCTATATGGATTCCGAGGAATACAAACAAAATGCCGACCGCGCCATCCGCGCCTACTGTCAGGGTAATCCTCTCTTGACCGGCCTGTACAAGCTCTTTCCAGACATGTTTCTGGAACTTTGCCGCCAGGCCACCATGTATTCGGTGCTGGGCCTGTTTTGGGAAATTATGGCCCCCGTCTTTTTTGAGATGAGCGACCTCTACGACGAGGGCAAAATCACCAGCGTGCCGGAGGCAATGAACTTTTTGGTCAACGGGATCTTCGCCATTGCCGGGCGGCCCATCTACCACCGGGTGCGCATTCGCGGGGAATGGTACGATATTGTGCCCAAATCCAAGGGATTTACCTGGCTCTACGAGGCGGCTTTCCCCTACGTAGAGGCCGTGTTCTATCGCACCTCTCCCTTCCGCGGCACCAAGTCCTACAACGCCCAGGCCAACGAAGTTCCCACCAACCAGTTGGACTTCCACTACGGGATCCTCTACGCCGACAAGTTTCCGGTGGCCACTGCTGGGATCCCGCCGACGCTTTTGCACCAGGATATGTACCACTTTTTGCCCCAGTATTTGGTGGAGTATTACCGCAAGCATTGCCGCGGCGAAGATGACATGCTGATCCAGCTTGGGATCAGCTTCCAGCGCTCCATGTACAACGTTACCTCAGCCGTGATCCAGGCGGGGAGGGCAGCTTTTCTCTATCCTTTGGACGATCCCAATCCGCGGCATTTGATGATGAACCGCCGTTATTTTGAGGGACAACTCAATCGCTTCACCCGACCAGAATACGGGATCCGAGAAGCAGCCCGCCTGTCCTACATTCAGGATCAGAACTATCGCTAGCCGACTTCAAGTGCTAGGCATTGACCCTTCCCCTCCTCGATTGTGTCCAGGCTAGGTAGCTCTGCAACTGCCTGTTTCTTTGGCTTTCCTATCATCCCAACTTTCAGAAAATAAGGATCTCGGCCATGCCTGATATTGTCGATATTGCCGTTTCTGCTGAGGGTTTCTCCACCCTAGTTACAGCCGTGAAAGCGGCAAACTTGGTGGATACTCTGAAAAGCCCCGGCCCCTTTACGGTTTTCGCCCCCACGGATGCAGCTTTCGCCAAGTTGCCCCCCGGCACCATTACCACCCTGGTGCAAAACATCCCCCAACTGACCCGCATCTTGTGTTACCACGTGGTGCCCGGTCGCCTGAAAAAGGCAGATTTGGCCAAGTACCAGAGCGTGGGCTCAGTAGAGGGATCCCCCATCGATCTGTTTATCGAAGGGGATGTGTTTGAAGTGAACAATGCCACCGTTATCCAGGCGGATATCGAAGCCGACAACGGCATCATTCACGTTATCGACACGGTGATCCTAATGCGGCCCCACTGGTTCTGGCCGATTATGAACTCTGCCTTGACTGCCTCGGCCAGAGGATAAACGGATCCATACCAAATCCTGAGTGCGGGTTGGGGAAAGTGTCCTTGTGAACACTCTCCCCAGCTAGAGGTTCTTGCTCTGCGTATCTCCTCACCTTCATAGGGTGAGGGTTTTGCCGGCAGCAATGTCGCGCTCTTTACTCCACCCGCAGATGAATCCGAAGCTTGTACTCGTCTGGCCCAATTCTCTGACTGAGGAGCTTTTCTCTATTTGAGGATGGAGCTTAGCGGACTCGAACCGCTGACCCCTTCAATGCCATTGAAGTGCTCTACCAACTGAGCTAAAGCCCCAGGTTTTCAGTTGATAGAAAAGGGAGCCCTCTCCCTTCAACTATCAACCATTCTTAGATCACCAGTGTAGCCTAAAGAAGCTGCTTGCTGGTGAAAAGTGCCAGGCACTCATCGTAGACAGGCGGTGGATGCTTGTCAAGAGCTCGGTGGATGGGTTCTGCCAGGCTCTCGGCTTGTGACCACCGGAGGAGCTTGCCGGGTGATAGAACAGAGTCAGTGACATTGAGGGGCTTGTGACAGAGGAATCCCTGCTTAACCGCATTTTGGCGGCTTCTTTGCTGGTGGTCTGCCTGATGGCGGCCATTGTTGGCGGCACACGACCTGCCTCAGAGTCGGCTCGGCTTGGCCTGGAGTCGGGGCGGGGGGCAGATCGCATCGAGGTGGTCACCCTGGAAGGAACGATAGGAGGTCCACGGGGCTCGACTTTGGTAGGCCTGCCCACCTCTCCTGTGGAACAGTTGCGGGAGGCAGTGCAAGACCGCGCCGTCAAGGCTGTATTGCTGCGCATCAACAGCCCGGGCGGGGCCGTGGGATCCAGCCAGGAACTTTACCGTGCCGTAACCGCTCTACACGAAGCCGGCAAGCCGGTGGTCGCCATCCTGGAGGACATTGCTGCCAGTGGGGGGTACTACGTGGCCAGTGCTGCCGACAAAATCTATGCCAACCCCGGCACCTTGACCGGCAGCATAGGGGTCATCATCAGCGGCCTCAGCTTTGGCAAGTTGCTGGAGAACTACGGCATCGAGCCGCAGACCTTCAAAACCGGCGAGTACAAAGACATCCTCTCTCCCTTCCGCAGCGCCACTCCTCAAGAGCAGCGCCTTCTGCAGGGCTTGGTGGAGAACACCCTTGACCAGTTCATTCGCGATGTGGCCCAAGGACGCCAGCACCTGCCAGCAAAAGGGGCAGAGCAGGTGTTGGACGCAGAGATGATCGCGCGGCGACAAAGCTTGGACGAAGAGCGAGTGCGACAGTTGGCCGATGGGCGCATCTTCACCGGGGCGCAAGCTGTGGAGGTGGGCTTGGTGGATGCTTTGGGGGGATACACCGAAGCGGTGGAGGATCTGCGGCGCATGACCGGGGATCCCTCTTTGTCGCCCGCAGGTGGGGGAGATGGCTTCCAACGGGCACTGCGACGACTGCTCAGCCAGGGATTGTCCCCGCAAAGGCAAGCTGCTTGGCTGAGCCGGCTGTTGGCCGGCGACGCGGTTGCTGGGATCCCAGACGTGCCGCTGCTGTGGATGGCGCCGGAGCGGACTTTGCGCTAAATCTAATCACGACCGGTTTGGGTGTGGGGGGGTGAAGTGGTGAATCGAGAAGCGGTTCCGCAGGCAGTGCGGAGCAATTGGGGGGATCAGGGGAGCGCCCTAAGGGAAGGATCCCAGGGGGCAGAGCAGGATGGCGCCATCGACCTGGAGCTGTCAACCAGTCGGGCTTGGGTGGAAATCGACGCGGCCCAGTTGCGGGAAAATCTGCGGCTGTTGCAGGCCCGCTTGTCGCCGGATACCGAGATCTGGGCAGTGGTCAAGGCCAACGCCTACGGGCATGGGGCCCACTTGGTGGCTCCTGTGGCCGTTGCTGCCGGCGTCAAAGGGCTGTGTGTGGCCACCCTAGCGGAAGGGATCGAGTTGCGGCAAATGGGGCTGCAGGCTCCGATTTTGGTCTTGGGAGCTTTGAACACCTGGGCGGAGCTGCAGCAGGCCATGGCAGCTCGGCTGGAGGTCAGCCTTACCCGCGCCGAGCAAATCCCCCTGATGCGCCAGGTGGCCCGCTGGGCCGGGCGACCCGTCCCGGTGCATGTCAATGTAGATACGGGCATGACTCGTTTGGGGATCCCCTGGAGCGAAGCCGCAGCCGTGTGGGGGCAGATTTGTCGGATCCCGGAGCTGGCGGGCTGTAGCCTGTTTTCCCATTTGGCGACGGCAGACGAGCCCCATTCTCCGGCCATGGAACAGCAGCACGCCCGCTTTGCCCAGGTGGTGGAACAGATTCGCCAAGCCGGGGATCCCTTGCCACCGTTGCATCTGGATAACTCCGCCGGCGCTCTGGCCCGTCTTCACTACTCCCGCGTGCGGTTGGGGTTGGTCCTCTATGGCTTGTCGCCTGCTCCCCACCTGCCGGTGCCGGGTTTACAGCCGATCTTGCGTCTCAAGGCGCGGCTGACCCACATTCAAACCGTGCCCGCCCAAACCGGCGTGAGCTACGGACATCGCTACATCACCTCTCGCCCCAGTCGCATTGCCACTCTGGCCATCGGCTATGCGGACGGGATCCCACGGCGGCTTTCCGGCTGGCTGCGAGGATGGGTGCGCGGCGGCCTGATCCAACAGGTGGGCACGATCACAATGGATCAATGTATGTGGGATGTCACCGAGAGGCCGGATATACAGGTGGGGGACGTGGTGGAGCTGCTGGGCCCCAAGCTGGCAAATATGGGTTTGTCTGTGCAGGATTGGGCTGACCAGGCGGGCACCATTGCCTACGAACTGCTGTGTGGGCTTTCTGCTCGTCTGCCGAGAGTGTTGGTCAATGGAGAGGCTGCCAGCACCAACATTGTTTGCTGAGCTGGGTACCCTAGAGGATAGGAGGTCGCTAGAGACTCCGGCTGGCCAGATCCCGCTTAAAGGGGAATTCGCCATCGGTAAGGGAAGCTACAAGGAGGCAGCCATGGAGACACGCAAACCCCTGAGGAGGCTGGAAAATCAAATGGAGCGGGCCGTCCTCGAAGCCATAAACGAGATGCTCCTCCTGGAAAGCCAGCAGCGCTACTGCTTCTGCGAGAGATTCTGTCACGATGCTGCCGCCCTGGCCTTGAACAATCTCCAGCCTCGCTACGCCACCAGTTTTCATGGCTCTCTTCACACTTTGGAAGCCATTCAAGCGGATCAGGAGTTGCAGAGGCTGATCCGGTTGGAGGTGGTGAAGGCCATGGAAAAGGTGGCGGCCAATCCCCGTTGCCCAGAACCTGACTGTCCTCTGCTGCTCGTCCAGACCGCTGACGCGACCGAGTTAGAGCTGGCCCCCAGCGACAATTGATTGCAGGAATGCCCCCGACAGTGCTACCCACTGCTGACGTGACCGTTTCCGCTTCGCCGGTGGCCTTTCTCGGCCCTGCCGGAACCTACACGGAGCTGGCTGCTTTGCTGGCCTGCCCCGAGCAGCCTCACCTGCACAGCCAGGGATCCCATCCCTTGGTGCCCTATCCGACGATCAGCGCTTGTTTGGAGGCGGTAGCTGCCGGCCAGCAACCCTGGGCGGTGGTGCCGGTGGAAAACTCGGTAGAGGGCGGCGTTTCCATGACCTTGGACGCCCTCTGGCAACTGGAGGGGCTGAGCATCCGCCAGGCGCTGATCCTACCGATTCGCCATGCCCTCATCGGACGTGCCTCGCAGTTGCAGCACATTGAGCAGGTCTATTCCCACCCGCAGGCTTTGGCCCAATGTCAGGCGTGGCTGAGAGCCCATTTGCCTCAAGCCACGCTGATCCCAACCCGCTCCACCACCGAAGAATTGGATCGCCTGCAGCAGCCCGGCGCCGCCGTCATTGCCTCAGAACGAGCTGCCACCCTCTACCAATTGCCGGTCTTGGCCTGCCCAATCAACGATCACCCCGACAATTGCACCCGCTTTTGGGTGGTGGGCCGTGGGCCGCTTTCGCCTTCAGATCGACAGGATGGGGCGCCCGCTTCCCCTGGAGGATCCCACACTTCCTTGGCCTTCAGCCTGCCCCACAATGTGCCGGGGGCGCTGCTGAAGCCGCTGCAAGTCTTTGCGGAGCGGGGCTTGAACATGTCGCGTATTGAATCGCGCCCCACCAAAAAATCGGCGGGGACTTATGTCTTTTTTGTCGATCTGGAGAATCCGGTCGGCCAGCCCTATCTGGATGCAGAGGTGATTGCGGCGCTGGAAGCGATTGCGGAAACTTTGAAGCTCTTCGGCAGCTACCCCGTGCATGACCTCTGCAAACAGGGTGGTCTATCCCAAGCAGCAGGAGCCCTGCTCTCTGAGACAGGGTAGCCTTTGAGCCCCATGCTCTCCGCCAGCTTGACGCCATACTGCTGCCACCCGATCAACCCGTAGCTGCCATCTCCAGTCACGGCCACGATGTGGCGGTCAGGATGTACCAATTTGGCGGCCAAAGCCCCCGCAATGGCGATGCCCATGGCGGCAAAGCCATTGGAGATGAGACAGGTGTTGGGTTTGTCGCAGTAGTAAAGGCGGGCCCTCCACCATAGACAGCGGACAGGGCAGGGGATAACTTTTTTTCTGAGCTAGGGGGCGGTGGGAACCGAGCTAAGCTCGAATGGAATTGCCCCTCAAAGCTTTCTCTCCTCTGGAGATGCCCATGCGGTTTTATGTTGAAGCTTTCACCGTTCACAAGCGCTATGCCCTGACCATCAGCCGAGGTACCTACAGTGAGGCTGCGCTGGCGTGGGTGCGGATCGAGGAAGAGGGGATTGAAGGGTGGGGAGAGGCTTGTCCCTTCTCGCTAGGCGACGACTGCCACCAGTCCCTGGACGATATCCTCATGGGCCTAGATGTGGCCAAAGGGATCCTGAGGCGCCACTCCCCCTGGGAGCGCCAGCAAATCGAGGCTCAGTTGCTGCAGGCCGGGATCCCGTCGGCGGCGCGGGCGGCGGTGGATATGGCTCTGCACGATTGGATGGGCAAACGACTGGAGAAGCCCCTGTGGCAGTTGTGGGGGCTGGATCGCTCCCGCATTCCGTCCACCACGTTGACCATTGGCATTTCCACCCCTCAAGCGGCCCGCCAGCGGGCCTTGGCCTGGATGGAACAGACCCAAGCGCGGGCCTTTAAGATCAAGCTGGGTAGCAACTTGGGGCTGAGGGCGGATCAGAACATGCTGATTGCTGTGCAAGAGGTGATCCCGCTGGGATCCTTGATTACAGTGGATGCCAACGGGGCTTGGACGGTGGAGCAGAGCTTGAGCATGAGCAACTGGCTGGCGGGGCAAGGGGTGAGCTACCTAGAGCAGCCTTTGGAGAGGGGGCAGGAGGCGAAGCTGATCACCCTCTGGCACGAGTCGAAGCTGCCCATCTTTGTGGATGAGAGCTGCTGCGACAGCCGCGATATTCCTGCCCTGGCGGATCGCGTCCACGGCATCAACATCAAGCTGATGAAATGTGGGGGCCTCAGCGAAGCCTGGCGCATGATCCACACGGCCAAATCTTACGGGCTGCAGGTGATGCTGGGCTGCTACAGCAACACGGCTCTGGGGAATACGGCGGCGGCCCACTTGGCCCCACTGGCGGATTATCTGGATTTGGACAGCCACCTCAATCTTGTCGAGGATCCCTTCGTCGGGGCCGTCCTGCAGGAGGGCCGTCTCATCCCCACCGACCGACCGGGCTTGGGGGTAGAGCTGCGGGAGGAGTAATGGGAAAGCCGGGATCCCTATCCAGCCAAACTCGGGTGGCCATCCTGCTCCACGGTGGCCTGCTGGGGGAGCACGGCAAAACGGGCTTGGGGCTGCTGCGATACGGGCCTTTCCCGGTGGTGGCGGTGATCGACCGGGAGCAGGCGGGGGGATCCCTGGTTCATCTGACCGGCATCGCCAAAGCCATTCCCATTGTGGCCTCGGTGGCGGAGGCGCTGGCCTACCGGCCTGAAGTGCTCGTGATCGGGATTGCCCCTTCGGGCGGCCAGTTGCCACAAGCCTGGCGGGAGGAGTTGCGCCAAGCCCTGCAAGCCGGCCTATCTCTGGTGAACGGTCTCCACACGCCTCTGGCCGAGGATCCCCAGTTGCGGCAGTGGCTGCAGCCGGGAGCCTGGATCTGGGACATTCGCCGCGAACCCCCCAACCTGTCGGTGGGAAAAGCTTTGGCCCGCACCTTGCCCTGCAAACGGGTGTTGACGGTGGGCACCGACATGAGCGTGGGCAAAATGTCCGCCAGCCTGGAGCTGCACCGGGCCAGCCTGAGACGGGGACTGCGCTCCCGCTTTTTGGCCACCGGACAAACCGGGATCCTCATCAGCGGCGAGGGGATCCCGTTGGATGCGGTGCGGGTGGACTACGCCAGCGGAGCGGTGGAGCAACTGGTGCTGCGCTCTGGCTTTGACCACGACATTTTGCACCTCGAAGGCCAGGGATCCCTGCTCAACCCCGCCTCTACAGCGACCTTGCCCCTGCTGCGGGGATCCCAGCCCACCCATTTGATCTTGGTCCACCGAGCCGGCCAGACCCATATCAAAGGGATGGACTACGTGCCCATCCCACCTTTGTCCAAGGTGATCGAGCTGTACGAACAGGTGGCCATGGCTGCTGGCGCCTTTGCCCCCGTGCCGGTGGTGGGGATTGCCCTCAATACCTTCGGCTGGGAGGAAGAAGCGGCGCTGCAGCAGATCCGCCAGGTGCAAGCCGAGACCGGACGGCCCTGTACCGATGTGGTGCGCTTTGGGGCGGATCCCTTGTTGGAGGCGATTTTGGCGGCAGGATGACCCATAGTCTGCGTCCGCCCCTACCGTCAGCTTGGCGAAGTCTTCGGAAATCAAAAGGCGAGATCCCAAGTCCACCCACTTCCTCAGCGCAGATCTCGGCCAAAGGGCAACAAGGACAAAATAATTAACTTCATGTGTTGTTTTGCAAAAGGGATCCCGACAATGGTGATGGCCAGAATCAGAGCCCAGAAGAGATGGTTAAGCACCAGCGGCCAGCCGAACAGCAATAGCCAGATAACGTTAAAGATCAGCAGCAGCGGGCTGTTGGCATCGGGATACTCCACCACTTCTTTCCCAAAAGGGGCCAGCACTGCAAACCCCAGTTTGATGCTCTGCCAGCCAAAAGGAATGCCGATGATCGTCAGGCAGAGGCTCAGTCCTCCCAAGATATAGCCCAAACCTGTCAGCAAGCCCCCGAAGATGAGCCAAATGATGTTGCCAATCAAGCTCACGATTCAGATCCTCCACCGTTGAGACCAGATTGTGGAACCAGCCCTCCTGTTCGGCATCCTCACCCAAAAAACTGGGTCTCAAGACCCATCTTTGAGGACGGATTGATCCTAACAAGCTACTGGCCAAGCCGGGCTCCCCAGATCCGCTTCTTTTCTGCGCTTTAGGGCTCCACGATCAGAGGCGCTGTGGCTCTATTCACCTGGCAGGGCAGAATGCGATTAAGAAAGTTGAGGATGCCCAAAACCATGCCGACGCTGATCACCCAAAGGACCCACAACCCGCTGGCCCACGGTTGCGGCAAGTCCAAGGCCATCCCCCCAATCATGGGGCCAACGGCAAACCCTGCCGCCCAACAGAGGGAGTTGACCGACAGATACACCCCCCGCAAGTGATCCGGCGCCAAATCCGCCACCAAAGCAGAGGCAGAGGGGTTATAGCTTACCAAGGCCAACGAGAGCACCACCAGAGCCAAGGCCGCCACCCCCAAAGCCGGCCCGGTTCCCAGCCCTGCCGCCAGGCCGCTGAGCCAAACCAGGAGAAATCCCACCCCCCACATTAGGGCGGATCCCTGCAACCCTTGGACGCGCGTGCGGCGGTTTAGCCAACGGGCCACCGGCATCTGCAGCAGAGCAATCAGAGCCCCATGTAAGGCAAACAGAATGCCGATTTGCACCTCTGGGATCCCTACCCGATTGCGGAAGTAGAGGGGCATGCTGCTGCTGAGCTGAGCGATGTAAGTGGTGAACAGGATATTCGACAGGCCAAACACCAAGAGAGAGCGATCCCCAAGGGCGGTTTTCCAACCTGCTAACACAGGCTCTGTCGCCGAACAGGTGGCCCGGGTTTCCCGGATGAAAAACCAGAGCACCGCCAAAAAGATTAGAAAAGTAACACCATCGATTACAAACAAGAGCCGATAGGCCCCCGTCAGAGCCACCAGCGTGCTGGCCATAGCCACCCCAAGGCTGAGACCCAGGCTATCCCCCAGGCGGTTGAGAGCGTAGGCTTCGTTGCGCTGCTCGCGCGTGGTTAGATCCGCTACAATCGCTTCTGCAGGCGGCCAGTATAACCCTTGCCCCAAACCTGCCGCCACGTTGGCCAAGGCAAAACTCCAGAACTCGTAGGAGAGCGCAAACCCAAAGGATCCCACGGCAGAAATAGACAGCGAGAGGATCAACGTGGAGCGGCGCCCCCAAGAACCATCGGCCATCGAGCCGCCCAGGATGCGGCCAAACACCCCGGCAAAAGCCATAACGCCCAGCCCCAAGCCCACTTGGGTGGCGGTCAGCCCTACCCGATTGACAAAAAAGAGGGTGGCATAAAACAGGGTAAAGCCGGTTCCGGTTTGGGAAAGCAGCCGACCGATGAAGATCAGCCAGACCTGAAAACTGAGCTTCGGCCACCAGGAAGGGATCCGCATAGGGGCTGTAACGGAGGACAAATTACCTAGGCTACGGGATCCCGCTTGCCGACGCCAGCGCCCGGGTAGATCAGGCCCAGCCTAATCTCCATTGCGAGAACGCCCCTCCTGCAGAGAGCCAACAGACAGGGCAATCAATTCCCCCAAATTCAAATACTCGCTCAACAGCCGCGCCAACCTGTACACTCGGTAGTCGAGCTGCGCCAAGCTATTGTCCATCACCTTCGTCACTACAGCACACCCATCTTCCTGAACTGACTTGCAGCCCTCTCCTAAGCCACCCTCAGCCGGCTCGCCTCTGCAAGCAAGGCAGCAAGACCAGCCAAGAGGTCAAACGGTACAGCTTCTTACCACGTCATCTCCCTCAGCCAAGGTAGATCCATCCCTTGCATAGATTAGGATCCTGCTTGGCTGCAGAACTCTCCTGAAGGTGGAAAAAGCTGTCAGGCCTGCCGACTCAATTATAGACAAAATCTGACGGAGTTTAAACAAGTATTAAGCAGAAAGCCCCGCTGGCCACCGAAACGGCTGGCCAACCTGCGGCATCCTTAGCGCCGGAAGGGGCCCACTGGCTGCTAGCCGACGGCCATCCGCGACTTGGCTGCCACAGCTCGCTCTTCCTCTGCCTCAGGGGGAACGGCCACAAACTCGATGTGGTTGAGCAGGGTGGTCACAAAGGCGAAGAGCAAAAAAGGCAGGGAAATGACCAAAATCAGGGCGATGGTGAGAAAGGCATAGAGGGGGCTATTCATCAGGGAGAGGGCAGCGCCCAGGCTGGCAAAGATGACAATCAACCAAATGATGATCTGGCCGTAAATATCTCCAAAGGAGAGGGTGCAGGTGAAGCGGTAGCGGGTGTGGGTGTTCATGGCAATTCCTTGGGATAGCCTGGATAGTTCGATCCTAGAGGCAGATCCAGCCTCAGCCTGAGAAGTATGTCGAGATTTTAGATGAGAGACGAGGAGATGCCTCTGTTTGCTAAGAAATATCTCAAGAGCCGGCTGAGAAAGAGGGGATCCCCTGTCTAGAAAAGGGCCGGATGCTACTCTCGAGATCGGGAACCGTCTCTTGCAGGCAGCAACCATGTGTATTTGTATTCACTGCTACTACGTAGACCGCTGCACCACCTACCATGCCGTGGAAGCGCAGCATCAGCAGCCCCACCTCACCCTGACGCCGGATTTTGAGCCGCAAGGCCCCCAGATCAATGTCAATATCCGCAACGGCGGCACGGAGATGGAATGGGATGTGGTGGGCTGCCAGAGCTTTCGCGAGGAACGGAACAAATGGGCGCGGCTCCGTCCCTACGAGGCGGTTCCCACGTAAGATCCCAGAATGGCCTGGACCTAAGCTGCGCACTGTACCGTCCAGGGGCGGTCAGAGCTCTTGGGTTCGGCTGCCCCAGCTTGAGAGGGTTTGTTGGGACTGGGGATGTTTTTGGCAAGTTGCGAGAGATAGGAAGACGATGATGCTGGCCTCAAGCCCGACAGCGCTGCCGGTGGACGCCCGCCAACAGGTGAGCCGGTTCATGCAGCGCCTACAGGATGACATCTGTGCCCGTCTGGAAGCCCTGGATGGCAAAGCCAAGTTTCGCGAAGACCGTTGGGAACGCCCTGGCGGAGGGGGTGGGCGCTCGCGGGTCATCCAGCAGGGAGACGTATTTGAGCAGGGGGGGGTCAATTTTTCCGAGGTGTTCGGATCCCATCTGCCCCCCTCGATTCTGAAACAGCGCCCAGAAGCGGCAGGGCATTCTTTCTATGCCACCGGCACTTCCATGGTGCTGCACCCCCGTAACCCTTACGTGCCGACGGTTCACCTGAACTATCGCTATTTCGAGGCGGGGCCGGTTTGGTGGTTTGGGGGCGGCATGGATCTCACCCCCTATTACCTGTTTGAGGAGGATGCGGCCCATTTTCACCGCACCATCAAGGCGGCCTGTGACCGCTTGGATCCCGCCTACTACCCGGCTTTCAAGATCTGGTGCGACCGCTACTTTTTCCTGCCCCACCGGGGTGAGGCCCGCGGCGTTGGCGGCATTTTCTTCGACTATCAGGATGAGCGCCCCGGCCTCCTTTACCGTCCTGAGGGTCAGGCAGAAGGGGATCCCGACCAGCTTGCGACTGAACCGCCACCGCTGCAAGTGCGGGTGGGATGCCGCAGTTGGGAGCACCTTTTTGAGCTGGTGCAAGCCTGTGGTGAGGCCTTTTTGCCGGCCTATGTGCCCATTGTGGAGCGGCGCCAGGGAATGGAATGGGGGGAGCAGGAGCGACAATTCCAGCTCTATCGGCGCGGGCGCTATGTGGAGTTTAACCTGGTCTACGACCGGGGCACGATCTTCGGGCTCCAGACCCAAGGCCGCACCGAGTCGATCCTGATGTCGCTGCCGCCGTTGGTGCGCTGGGAATACGGCTACGAGCCGCAGCCGGGCACCTGGGAAGCCAAGCTCTACCAGGTTCTGCGGCACCCCCAGGATTGGGCGTAGGTTCCCCGTCTGGAGGATGTCTGTGTGTCTCCCCCTTTGCCCCTCGCCTACCGCTTTCAGCCCCCCCGCCAAGCCGGCCTGGGATCCGCACCTGTGTTGGTGATGCTGCACGGGATCGGCAGCCACGAGGGGGACTTGTTCCAGTTGGCTCCCTATCTGGATCCCCGGTTTGCGGTGATCAGCTTGAGAGCCCCCATTGCTTGGGGTGTAGGCGGGTTTGCCTGGTTTGAAATGGCCTGGACGCCGGAAGGGCTGGTGGGGGATCCGCAGCAGGCACGCGATAGCCTCCAGCTCCTGAGCCGCTTTCTGGAGCAGGTGTTGCCGGATGGGCTCCCGGATCTTTCTAATCTTGCTTTGGATCCAGGCCAGGTGTATTTGCTGGGGTTTAGCCAGGGGGCGATCATGAGCCTGTATTTGGCTCTGACCCAGCCGGAGAAGCTGGCAGGGGTGGTGGCGATGAGTGGGCGCCTATCTCCAGAGATCCTGGCCGAGGCGGTGGAGCCGGAGCGGATGAAACACCTGGCCATCTTGGCGGTTCATGGCACTGCCGATGCCGTTTTGCCGATTGCTTTTGGCCGCCAGATCCGGGACTATTTCGCCCCGTTGCCGCTGAACTTCACCTATCGCGAGTACGAGATGGGCCATGAAGTTGCTCCGGAGAGCCTGCGGGATATTCAGACGTGGTTGCAAAACCGGTTGGATAGAAGAGATTCGCCAATGAAAGCGTGACCTAATAGCGCGACACCGTCGGATGATCCTTAATGTACCAGCGCCAGGGGAGCTCGGCCCCATGGGTAATGCCAATGCGGGTGGTCTGGACGATGGGCAACTGTGCTTCCCAAGCGGGGGATCCCTCTAGCCAAATGCCTTCCTGGCCGGCTTCCGCCCGCTCCAGCCGCCAGCCGTTGTGGGATCCGTCGATGCGCAACGCCTGACAGAGCAGGCCCGGCCCTGACGCCACCCGTGCAGGCTTCGAGCGCTTACTGGCCGGGATCCACTCCGGCAGGCAATCCAACTGGGCTGCCCGGATCAAAACTGCCGAGGGGATCCCTTCCGCGTCGGTGACGATGTTCAAGCAGTGGTAGAGGCCGTAGATGCGATAGACGTAGAGATGGCCCGGCGGCCCGAACATCACCTGATTGCGCCGGGTCTTGCGGCGATAGGCGTGGCAAGCCGGATCTCCGGCGGTGTAGGCTTCCGTTTCCACGATCTGGGCCCGCACCTGCAGCCCATCGGCAAATTGCCGCACCAGCACCATGCCCAGCAAAGCAGGCGCCACCAGCGGCGCCGGCTGGCTTAACCAATCCCTGGGATCCACGGCAGGCTCGGCAGGCCTCAGCCCCCGGCAACAGCAGGGACGATGCTCACCTCATCCCCATCCTGAAGAGGGGTGTCGGAGCCGTTGAGGAAACGAATATCTTCGCTGTTGACATAAAAATTGACAAAGCGGCGCAATTCCCCCTTCTCGTCGCACAGCCGCGCCTTGATGCCCGGATAGCTCTGCTCCAAGGCCTCCAGCAACTCCCGAACTGTGGATCCCTCGCAATTCACCACCTCCTGATCCCGGGTGAGTGCCCGCAGCGTGGTGGGAATCAACACCTTGACCGCCATAAGCCAATGCTTCGTCCATCGACCAACATTAGAAGACTAGGGTAGCAGCACCCCGTCAATGCCGTGAATCACCCCGTTCGAGACCGGAATATCCGCCAGGTTCACGTTGGCCCCGTTGACCCGGATGCTGCCATCGGATCCCACCTGCACCCGCAGCGGCAGCCCTGCCAAGGTGGTCAGAGTAGTCGATTGGCCGGGCCGCAGGTCAAACGAGGTAATCCGCCCCGGCACCACATGATAGGTGAGGATGCGGGTGAGCTGATCCCGGTTGGCCGGCTGCAACAACGTCTCTACGGTGCCCGGCGGCAGTTGGCCAAAAGCTACATTGGAAGGGGCAAAGATCGTAAATGGCCCCGGCCCCGCCAACGCCGTGTTCAGCCCCGCCGCCCGCAAAGCCGCCGCCAACGTCGAGTAGCTGCTGGGCAAAGTTTCCAGCTCAACGGCAATGGTGTTCAGCCCCTGGGGCCGAGCCGTGGGAGCCAAAGCAAGAGGGGTCAACACCGCTACCGCCACCGGCAGGCAGCGACGCGCAAAGTGACGGACAGAACGAAAGATAGGCATGGTGCAAAGCTCCTGAGCAAGTGGGCCTGTACCAGGGATCGTAACAGTTCTTCATTAAGACTCCGTTAAGAGCCCAGGGGGATCCCCCTCGCTTCAAACCGAGGCCTCTTGCCAGTCCAGCCGCTCCAGCGTACGGGCCCGCTCCAACGCCTGTTCAAAGCTCTCCAGCTTGGGCGAGATCAGCAGCGGATGGCCCACCTGCGCCTGTACTGCCTCCTGGGTCTTCAAGCCGTTGCCGGTAATATAGGCAACCGTAACCGCCTCAGGATCGAGCTGGCCGGCTTCGGCCAGGTGTTTGAGCACGGCGATGGTGGTGCCGCCGGCGGTCTCAGTGAAGATGCCTTCGGTCTCGGCCAGGAGCTTGATGCCAGCGATGATCTCGGGATCCGTGGCCGTCGCGATCTGGCCGCCGGTCTTGCGGGCGATCTCCAGGGCGTAGATGCCGTCGGCAGGGTTGCCGATGGCAATGGACTTGGCGATGGTATTGGGCTTAACAGGAGTAACAAAATCCCGTCCTTCGCGAAAGGCCTGGGCAATGGGTGCACAGCCCTGGGCCTGGGCGCCGTGGAAGGTAACCGGCTTCTCCGCCACCAGCCCCACCTTCACAAACTCCTGGAAACCTTTGTAAATCTTGGTGTACAGGGATCCGGACGCCAGCGGGATCACCACCTGATCCGGCAGTTGCCACCCCAGTTGCTCCACCACTTCGTAAGCCAGGGTTTTCGAGCCTTCTGCGTAGTAGGGGCGCAGGTTGATGTTGACAAAGCCCCAGCCGTAGCGATCGGCCACCTCGGCGCAGAGGCGATTGACCTGGTCGTAGTTGCCCTCCACCGCCATGACGATGGGGTTGTAGATGAGGGATCCCAGCACCTTACCCGCTTCTAAGTCCGCCGGGATGAAGATGACACAATCCAAGCCGGCGTGGGCGGCAATGGCGGCGGTGGAGTTGGCCAGATTGCCCGTGCTGGCGCAGGAAACGGTGGTAAAGCCCAGCTCCTTGGCGCGGGTTAGGGCCACCGACACCACCCGATCCTTAAAGCTGAGGGTGGGCATGTTGACGGCGTCATTTTTGATGTAGAGGTTTTTCAACCCCAACCGCCGGCCCAGCCGCTCCGCCTTCACCAGAGGCGTCATGCCGGTGCCCACATCGATGGGCCGCTCCGAAACCACCGGCAGAAAAGGCCGATAGCGCCAGATGGACAGCGGCCCGGCCTGGATGCTCTGCCGGCTGACGGCGCCCTTGAGCCAGTCGTAGTCGTAGACCACTTCCAGGGGGCCAAAACACAGGTCGCACACGTGCTTAGCCACCGGCTCGTACTCAGCCCCACATTCGCGGCAGCGCAAGCGGCTGAAGCCCACCTGGGGGTTGCGCAGGGCAGGAGCCGCCGGGGCAGCGGCAGGCACGAGCGGGCGTTGGGAAAGGGTTTGCGTCATAGGGAGCCTCAGGCAGGAGAAAGGGCTGGATCTTGTTTACCCATCGTCGGGGGCCATCTTATCACCCCCGATCTATCCCGTCAACCAAATCCGACTAAAATAGTCTGGATTAGATTCGACTGGGGAGAGCGGGATCCTGGCCGGTTTGGGCAACCTCGGGGCGGCAAACTGGTGGGGGTCTGGCCAAGGAGCCTTTTCCTCTTGCCGAGATTTGGGGATAGCCCTCTATCCATCGCTAGACTGGAGAAACAAGCTGTAACAACCCAATTGGGATAGGGGATCCCGGTAGCCAGCAAGGGGCAATCCGATGCTCAAAGTTGGACGAGACAACGTGGATTTTCTCGACCACTACGACGTGATCGTGGTGGGTGGGGGGCATTCCGGCTGTGAAGCGGCCTTGGCGGCAGCACGCTTGGGCTGCAATACCTTGATGCTGACGTTGAACCTGGACAAGATTGCCTGGCAGCCCTGTAACCCCGCCGTGGGCGGCCCGGCCAAGTCGCAACTGGTGCACGAAATCGACGCCCTTGGCGGCGAGATGGGCAAGGTTACCGACCGCACCTATTTGCAAAAGCGGGTGCTCAACCGCTCGCGGGGGCCGGCGGTGTGGGCCTTGCGGGCGCAAACCGACAAACGCGAGTACGCGCGGGTGATGCGCTCGGTGGTGGAAAACCAACCCAACCTGACCCTTCGCGAGGGCACCGTCACCGACCTGGTGCTGGGGCGCAACGATGAGGTGGTGGGCGTGGTTACCCACTTTGGCAGTGTCCTCGGCTGTGGGGCGGTGATCTTGACCACGGGCACCTTTCTGGGGGGGCGCATCTGGATTGGCCGCCACTGGCAACCTGCCGGTAGGGCGGGGGAATTTGCCGTCGAAGGCCTGACCGACACCCTGCGCCAACTGGGCTTTGAGACGGGCCGGCTGAAAACCGGCACCCCTGCCCGTGTGGATCGCCGCAGCGTCGATTTTTCCGTGATGGAGCGGCAAC
Source organism: Synechococcus sp. H55.7 (assembly GCF_047462395.1). NCBI lineage: Bacteria > Bacillati > Cyanobacteriota > Cyanophyceae > Synechococcales > Synechococcaceae > Synechococcus > Synechococcus sp. H55.7. The sequence continues at coordinate 26,105 of NZ_JANSJD010000022.1, read as the reverse complement.
CAGGGGATCCCGACGTGCGCTGGTTTAGCTTCGACCCGGAGGTGTGGGTGCCGCAGGAGCAGATGGACTGCTACCTCACCCGCACCACGCCGGAGACCCATCGCATCATCCGCGAAAATCTCCACGAGACCCCGGTCTACGGCGGTTGGGTGGAGGCTAAGGGGCCCCGCTACTGCCCCAGCATCGAAGACAAGATCGTCCGTTTCGCCGACAAGGAAAGCCATCAAATTTTCATCGAGCCGGAAGGGCGGGATCTGCCGGAGCTCTACATCCAGGGGTTCTCGACGGGGATGCCGGAGAAAATCCAGATCCAGATGTTGCGCTCCTTGCCTGGCCTGGAGCGGTGCGTGATGCTGCGGCCTGCCTACGCCGTGGAATACGACTATCTGCCGGCTACCCAGCTCTACCCCACCCTAATGACCAAAAAAGTGCAGGGGCTGTTCTGCGCCGGCCAAATTAACGGCACCACCGGCTACGAGGAGGCGGCAGCCCAGGGGCTCATAGCCGGGATCAATGCCGCCCGCCTGGTGCAGGGCAAGCCGCTGGTGACGCTGCCGCGCGAGTCCAGCTACATCGGCACCCTCATCGACGACCTCTGCACCAAAGAGCTGCGGGAGCCCTACCGCATGCTCACCAGCCGCTCCGAATACCGTCTTATCCTGCGCGCCGACAATGCCGACCAACGCCTCACCCCCCTGGGGCGGGAATGGGGCCTCATCGACGACCGCCGCTGGTCTCTTTTCCAGGCCAAGCAAGCCCGCATTGCCGCCGAGATCGAGCGCCTGGAAACCCAGCGGGTTAAGGCCCACGACCCCGCCGGGATCCACCTCAGCCAATTGACCGGCCAGGGGATCAAAGGATCCGCCACGCTGGCCGAGATCCTGCGCCGCAACCCGATCCACTACGCCGACCTGCTGGAGCTGGGCTTGGGCAATGAGGAGCTGGATCCCTTTGAGCAGGAGGCAGCAGAAATTGCCGTCAAATACAGCGGCTACATCCAGCGGCAGCAGAACCAAATTGAGCAGGTGAGCAAGCAGTACCACCGCCCCCTGCCCCCCGATCTGGACTACCACTCCATCCCCACCCTCTCCAAAGAGTCGCGGGAGAAACTGGCGGCCGTCCGACCCCTGACGGTGGGCCAGGCCGCTCGCATTGGCGGCGTCAACCCCGCCGACATCAACGCCCTGCTCATCTACCTCGAGGTGCGGCAACGTCAGAGGGCAACGGCAGAACCCGTTAGCACCTCGCGGTAATCTCTGCCCCCCTTGCCGTAGAGGGCAGGGATCTCTTCCAGGGGCAGGCGCGAAGCTACGCCCAGATCCAGGGGTGAGATCTCTCCCCGCAGCCAGTGGCAGAGGCCGGCTGCCCCGATCATGGCGGCGTTGTCGGTACAGAGGGCAACAGGCGGGATGATCACCCGCAGGCCCTTGGGTCGGCCCGCTTCCAGCAGGCGAGCTCGCAGCTCCCGGTTGGCGGCCACCCCCCCTGTAACCAGCAGGGTTGAGAGGCCCAGCGCCTCGGCACAGGCCACCGCTTTTTCGGTCAGCACGCGGGTGAGGCAGGCCTGGAAGCTGGCAGCAATATCGGCCACGGGCAGTTCCCGGCCTTCCTGCTGCAACTGTTGCACCAGGCGCAGCACCGCCGTCTTAAGGCCGCTGAAGCTGGTGTCGTAGGGGTGATCCAGCTTGCCCGCGGGCAGGGGGAAGCGGTTGGGATCCCCTTGTTGCGCCCAGCGGTCGATCGGCGGCCCGCCCGGATAGCCCAGCCCCAACAGCCGCGCCACCTTGTCAAAGGCTTCGCCGGCAGCATCGTCACGGGTGCGGCCCATCGTCTGGTACTCCCCATAGTCCTTCATCCAGATCAAGCTGGTGTGGCCCCCTGAAACCAAAAGGCAGAGACAAGGGGGACGCAAGTCGGGCTCGGTCAAAAAGCCGCTGAACAGGTGGCCCTCCAGATGGTGCACCCCGATCAAAGGTTTGTTGTAGAGCAGGGCCAAGGTCTTGGCCCCCATCAGCCCCACCAGCAGGGATCCCACCAGGCCCGGCGCACAGGTGACGGCAACAGCATCCACCTCGGCCACGCCCAGCCCGGCCTGGTGCAGCGCGGACTCCAGCACAAAGGGCAGAGTTTCCACGTGGCGGCGGGAGGCCACCTCCGGCACCACGCCCCCATAGGCCGCATGAAGGTCAATCTGGCTGGCCACCACAGAGCTGAGCTGCCGCGGGGCAAACCCCGGCCAGGCCGCATCTGCCTCCACCACAGCCACAGCCGTTTCATCACAACTGGTTTCGATGGCGAGGACGCGGGCCATGGGAGAGCAAGTGGGGGAAAAGGGGTGGGAACGCTTCAGGATCCTTAAGAATTGTGTGAGCTAAAACTCGGGATCCGTCGAGGTGAGGCGCTCGGGAGTATGATACTAACCGTTTAGTGCCTGTTTCTGCACTTAGCATTCCTGCACATTTAGACAGATCCTAGACCCCTAGCTCAAGGACACATCCTGCTATGCGAACCCTTTTGAGTTTCCTTTTGGCCCTCTGCATCGCGCTTGGCCTTGCCCAATCTGTGCAAGCAGAACCCTTGATCGGTCTGAAGCCTTGCAGCGAAGTTCCCGCTTTTCAGGCCCTGATGAACGAACGCCTGAGCAGCCTCGAAGAGAAGATCCTCAACGCCAGCCCTGACCTGGCTCCTCTCTACCAGCAAAAGCTGGCCCAAACTGAGAAGCGCTTTGAACGCTACAGCAAGCTGCTCTGCGGCGAAGAGGGCCTGCCCCACTTGGTTACAGATGGTCGATTGAATCATGCGGGCGAGTTTCTCATCCCCGGCCTGCTTTTCCTCTACATTGCCGGTTGGTTGGGCTGGGCCGGACGCTCCTACCTGATTGCAGTTCGAGATGAGGAGAGCCCGGAGATGAAAGAAAGCCTAATCGATGTAGCGCTGGCGCTGCGCTGTTTCCTCACGGCTCTGGTTTGGCCCGCGGCTGCTTTGAAGGAAATTGCCAGCGGCGAAATTCAGGAGCCAGAAGCTGCCGTGCCCATCTCGCCCCGCTGAGGAACCTCAGCCCGGCCTTCCTTAACTCGATTATCGGTTCATTATCTGTTCAACTCTTGAGAGGCGTCTATGGCTGATTTCACCAAGTTTCTCACCACTGCTCCGGTGGCCTTTATCCTGTTTTCCAGCTTCGTTTTTGCCCTGTTTATCGAGATCAATCGCTTCTTCCCGGACATTTTGACGTTCTGAGTGGAAGCAGGGGATCCCCGCCACGACCCGTGCCCGGCGGGATCCCTGCTTTTTTGAGCTTTTTTCCATCTCTTTTGAACCGGACACAGAGTTGCTGAAATGGTCGAACCCAATGCCGATCCCGCTCCGTTGAATATGAATAGGGGATACGTCACCGTCCCCGAAGGAGATCCGCAGATTGGCGATCTCTGGACGCCGATCAACCACGCGTCTGTTGTCCGTCTGTTGATAGACTGGTTGCCCATCAACCGACCGGGATTGAGCTCCATTTGGCGGGGCTTGGAAATCGGCATGGCCCACGGCTATTGGCTGGTCGGCCCCTTTACCAAGCTGGGGCCGCTGCGCAACGAGTCCATCGGTCTGCTGAGCGGCTTTCTGGGAGCCTGTGGCCTGATCTTAATCCTGACGGCAGCCCTCTCTCTCTACGGCACTGTCTCCTCGCAGCGCAACGGGGGATCCCAGTCTTGGAGCGAATTGGCGGCCGGCTTTTTGATAGGGGGGATGGGCGGGGCGATTGTCGCCTATCTGCTTTTGCTCAACGGAGATCTGTTATTCCCCAATTTCGGCTAAGCGGTTTCCTCTCTAGTCCATCCCCTCATCTGCGACGTCTTTGAGGGACTCTTCAGCCGTCTGTTGAGCAGCAGCTTCGGCCAGTTCGGCTTTACTTTCCAGCTTTTCGCGTTGATCGCCGGCCAGCTCGCCCACTGCTTCCTGGATTTGGCTCTTCTTGAGGGAGGGAGTCACTTGCTTGTCAAGGCTCATAGCGTCAGACCCTTGCCGGTACCGCTTGGTTTGTCATGGTTGTTCTAAGCACGATTAAGACACTTTGCCTCTCTCACAAGGGGAGAGGGGAGCTGGAGATCAACGGACAGGCTGTTTCATACCCTTTGCAATGACCATAACCAGCGCTTTTTCTTCCCCAGCTTCGTGATCCAAATCACTTACAGAAGCGGGGGTTCAGGGCGACAGGGAGACTGGCAGCATGGCGGAAACTTGCCCTAGCATGGACTGGATCGGCCCGGATTGAGTCTTGAATTTGTCATGAGCCGACAGCAGCGGTTCTGGATATTTTTTCAACGAATAGTTGTTGTAAGCTGTTGTGAGCGATCTGCTGTCCGACCCCACTGCTGAAAGATCTTTGGCCGAAATCCGTCGCCTATCGCCCGCAGCCTTGGCCTACTTGGGAGATGCCATTTATGAACTGCATGTGCGGCGGCAACGGTTGTTTCCGCCGGATCGGCTGGAGCGCTATCACCAGCAGGTGGTGAGGCGGGTGCGCGGCTCGGCACAGGCCAAGTTGTTGTTGGCGCTGTTGCCCCATCTCAACCCCGAAGAGCAGGAGATCGTCCGCTGGGGTCGCAATGGCTGCGGTCGCCCACCCCGGCATCTGCCTCTGGCCGATTACCAAAACGCCAGCGGCCTGGAAACCGTTCTGGGCTATCTCTACCTGGTCAATCCCGAACGACTTCGCCATGTCCTCGCCCTCACCGATGTTTTGGCTGAGACCCTGGGCGAGGAGGAAGGCTAGGATAGTCTTTCGTCTTTACCTCTTCCACGCCCATGCCCAAGCCTTCTCAGCGCAAACCTGCTCTACGGCTATCTCGCTCGGGCAAACTGCAACGGCGAGGAGCAGGGCAATCCGTCGGCAAGCGGGGACAGTGGCCCAAACGCCGAGATGGGGGGCCCAAGCTTGTCACTCAAGAGGCTCCCCGCCGCAACGCACAACGGCAGTCGCCTCAAGGCCAGGTGGATTCTCAATTGACAGGCAAACTGGATCCCGGCCTTCCCATTGACGGGACAGGGGTCTTGCCGGAAGAAGCCCAGCCTCAGGCCGAGTTGGAGCAAGAGATTATCTACGGCCGCCAGACGGTACTGGCTGCTCTGAGAAGTCAAGCTACCCTCAACCGAGTTTGGATCCTGCCAAAGTTGCGCTACAGCCCGCCCTTTTTCTCTCTGCTGGAAGCAGCCAAAGGGCGGGGCACCGTTATCGATGAGGTATCTCCACAACGGCTGAACGCCCTCACGGCTGGTGCCAATCACCAGGGTATCGCCGCCCAGGCCACGCCTTATCAGTACATGGATCTAGAGGATTTGGTGGAAAAAAGCCGTCAGGCCGGCCCCCATCCGGTGCTGGTGGTGCTAGACGGGATCCAAGATCCCCACAACCTGGGGGCTATCGCCCGCAGCGTGGAAGCGTTTGGTATGCAGGGGATGGTGATCCCCCAACGGCGGGCGGCAGGGGTAACCGCGACGGTGATGAAGGTGGCGGCAGGAGCCCTCTCCACCTTGCCGGTGGCGCGGGTGGTGAACTTGAATCGCGCTCTAGAATATCTTAAAGAGCAGGGGTTTTGGGTCTACGGCACCACCAGCCAAGGGGCTCCCCCCGTCTACGGCGCCGATTTTCGCCGTCCCATCGCCTTGGTGGTGGGATCGGAAGGGGAAGGGATCAGCCTGCTCACCCAGCGCCACTGCGATCAACTGCTGTCGATCCCCTTGGCGGGCCGCACGGAAAGTTTGAATGCTTCGGTGGCAGCGGGCATCGCCCTCTATGAGATTCACCGGCAGCGCTCCCCCCACCAGCTCAAACGCGCCGAGGTCGAAACATTTCTCAACAAATCGTCAACAAAAGCAGTAGAATCTAGTTGATGATTGCCAAAGATCCCGAACGATCTTTGGCACTTGTGAATAGGGGGGGATGGATCCCGTGAGCAACTCTTTAACCAGTCTGTTGGATAGGCTGCTTGGCTTATCGGTTTGGATCGAGATCACCACCGACGACTGCACCTACTACTACGGCCCCTTTGCCAGCGAGAGAGAGGCAGAGGCGCATAAGAGTCACTACATCGCCGACCTGGAGGCGGAGGGGGTCAAAAGGATCGAGGCTCAGGTGAAGAAAATGCGCCAGCCGCAGTCGCTGACGGTGGCCCGCACTCCTTCGCGGGTGGGTTCCTAATGGCGGCTATGGTTTATCAAGTAACTGTCCATCACCGGGGCCAGACCTACCGCTTCCCCGCCGCGGCGGATCAGACGGTTTTACAGGCGGCTCTGGAGCACGGCCTGGAGCTACCTTCCTCTTGTCAGGCGGGAGTTTGCACCACCTGTGCAGGGCGGCTGAAGTCGGGATCCGTGACGCAGGTGGATGCAATGGGGATCGGGCCGGAACTCAGGGCTCAGGGCTTTGTCCTGCTGTGCGTAGCTTACCCTACCTCTGATCTGGAGGTGGAGACCGATCAAGAGGAAGAGGTTTACCGTTTACAATTTGGCTCCTAGCCGTGCCGGATCCCACGCCTGCTTCTACGCCAGTTTATTGTGGGATGGTTTTCGACAGCCTGTGAAGCTGCATTTTCTCCACATGTCTTTGCCCCTGAGTTGGCCGGTTTCTGCTTCTCAACTGGAGGGATCCCTTCTCCAGCAAGTGGCCGAGGAGTTGGGGCAGCCAGCCTCCCTATTGCGCTGGAGCCTGACGGCGGTGGAGGGGGAGAGGGCTTGGGTGGAGGTGGTGGCTACCACCGCGGATGGCTCTCCAGATCTAGGCTAGAACAGCCCACTCCTATGGCTATTTCAAACCCGATTCAGACACTCCCTCACCCCCAACCCCTCTTCCAGAGGCCCTCACCCCCAACCCCTCTCCCAGAGGGAGAGGGGAGTTAGAGCGGCGGGTTCGTGACAGCGTTGCGTAGCAATAACGACGTGACGAACCCATTTGATATTTGAAATGACTATGGTTGGCTTCTTGACGGGCGTCTGGAAGCGTTTTCCCAATACCTCAGCGGTCTCAGACTACCGGGAACCAACAGTTTCACTGCTACGTTGAAAAGATGATCGATATCGATTGATGGAAATGACTATCGGTACCCTCGGCAGTTTTTGTCGTTTGGCCAATGTCTGTCCCCACATCTGAACCAACTCCGGCTCCAATGTTGGCCGAGCAGCATCCCCCTGTCGCCCTCACCATCGCTGGATCCGACAGCGGTGGCGGAGCGGGCATTCAAGCAGATCTGCGTACCTTTGCCTTCCAGCGCGTACACGGCACTTCCGCTCTGACCTGCGTGACCGCCCAGAATACCCTGGGGGTTACCCGGGTGGATCCCCTGCCGCCGGAGGCAGTGGCTGCCCAGATTGAGGCGGTGGTGCAGGACATCGGGGTGCAAGGGATCAAAACCGGCATGTTGCTCAACGCCGAGATCGTGGGGGAGGTGGCCCGGCAGGTGGAGCGCTGGGCGTTGTGGCCGCTGGTGGTGGATCCGGTGATGGTGTCTCGCACGGGAGCTAAGTTATTGGCCGATGAGGCCATTCAGGCCATCTGCGAGCGGCTGATCCCCTTGGCTCAGGTGCTGACCCCCAACCGCTACGAGGCCCAGATTTTGGCAGGGCTGGAGCTGCAGTCGCTGGCAGATATGGAGGCGGCGGCCCGGCGGATCCGCAATTTGGGCTGTGGGGCGGTGCTGGTCAAAGGTGGGGGCATGCCGGGGGAGTTGCAGGGGGTGGATGTGTGGTTCGATGGCGAGCGGCTGGAAGTGCTGAAAACGGAGCGGATCCCCACCCGCCATACCCACGGCACCGGTTGTACCCTCTCGGCGGCCATTGCGGCGCAACTGGCCTGGGGCAAGGATCCCTTGGCGGCTACGCTGGCGGCCAAAGCCTATGTAACAGAAGCGCTGCGGCATCCCTTGGCCATTGGCGCGGGGCAGGGGCCGGTGGGACACTTCTACCCGCTTTTGTCCGAGGTCGACAAACCTGTGCCATAAGAGAGAAGTCGCTCCCTCTGGCTATGTCGAATCTTTTTAAGAAGGGATCCCTGCCCCAATGGCGGTTTTGGCTGGCCCTGCTGCTGCAACTGGGCATTGTTCTGCTGATACCGGCTCGGCAGGCGCTGACCCTCGCCACCGGAACTACGATCTACTTGCAAACGGCCCCTCTGGATCCCTATGACCTCTTGCGGGGCCGGTACGTGACCTTGGGTTACGTCGTCGATCGCCGCTCCACCCTGGAACAACTGCCGGGTTGGTCATCTGAATTGGACAGACCAGGGATCCTGTATCTGCGCTTAGCTCCCTCCGGCGGGGATCCAACTCAACCTTGGCAAGCCATCGGTGTCAGCCGGGACATGCCCAAAGACGTGAAGCCTGAAGAGAAAGTGCTGCGAGGCCGGTTTGACGGGTGGCGGCTCAAGTTTGGCATCGAAGAATTTTTTATTCCCGAAGCGGTGGGAGATGTCCTGGAAGAGGATATTCGGCGTTATCCCGAAGCCACGCGGGCAGAAGTGAAAGTGGATCCCTGGGGCAAGGCAGCGTTGATTGGCCTCTGGGTAAGAGAGCGCCGCTACTAAATGCCCTTTTGCAGAGTCATTGTGTCCGGCTTTTAATGGGGGCAAGCCGACCATGCGGGTTGCAGAAGGCCAGAGCGGTTGGCAAGGGCTGTTTGGGCTGGTCAGCGCGGCTGTACTGCTCCTGCCCGCGTTGGCCCAGCCGGCTCCAATTTCTCCAGGACTCTTGCTGATGCAAACCCAGACCCACTCCACCTATCGCACCGGATTGCAGCGCTGGCAGGCCCCCCAAGGTTTTCAGGACTGGTCAGCCCGCGGGATCCGGCTGAACCCCCAAGGGCAATTGTTCTTGGATCCAGAGGGCTGGCGGCAAGCAGTCAGCTCTGAAGCACCTGAGTCGGCGTTTCAGGGCCGGCCTTTTTATCCCCCCGGCAGCTATTGGGTGGGAGAAGCCGTCAGCCCGGAAGTTCCCGCCAGCTTTCCTCTGGTGGAGGCGATCGTCTCCTGGAATGCCACCACGCCCCCCGGCACCTGGTTGGAAGTGGGGATCCGCGCCAAGCTGCAGAGCCGCTGGAGCCGGTGGTATCACGCCGGCGTGTGGGCCGCCGATCCGGCCACCCTGGCCAGCCACTCCGTGCGCGGGCAGGCAGATGAGGACGGCAACCTAAACACGGATTTGTTGGTGCTCAAGGATACCCACAACGGGGCAGAGGCTTTTCAGGTCAGGGTGCGCCTATTCACACAAGAGGCGGGCCCCTCTCCCCTGGTGGATCAGGTGGCGGTTGCCTTTTCCAACCAGCCGGCCCAGCCCAGCCACCTCTCCCCTGGGGATCCCAGCCGCTGGGGCCAGGTCTTGGATCTGCCCTTGTGTTCCCAGATGGTGTACCCCGACGGGGGAGCAGCTTGGTGCAGCCCCACCGCTTTGGCCATGGTGATGGCCTACTGGCAGCGGGATCCCCGCCCCTGTGAGCCGTTGGTGCGCGCCGCGGTGGCTGGGGTATACGACCGGGTTTACCGAGGCCACGGCAACTGGGCCTTCAATGTGGCCCATGCCGCCGAGCGAGGTTTGGCCGGCCTGGTGGCACGGCTGCAGAGCCTGGCCCAGGCAGAAGCCTGGATCGCAGCAGGGGTGCCAGTAATCCTCAGCTATGCCTGGGGTGAGGGAGAGCTGGAGGGGGCGCCGCTCCCCCGCAGCAACGGCCATCTGGCAGTGCTGGTGGGGTTCGATAGCCAAGGGGATCCCATCCTCCACGATCCGGCGGCCAAGACCAACGAAGAAGTTCGCCGCACCTACCGCCGCGACCAGCTAGAGTCTTTGTGGTTGGCACACTCCGGGGGTACTGTCTATTTGATTTATCCGCGAGGGTGGCCAATTCCGGATCCATAGGTTAGCGACAGTCTTCCACCGTGCCGGATGCTTCTGCTCGAAGAGGCTGGGATCCCGATCTGGACACTTGAGCAGACAAACGCAGACACAACTTGGCAAGCACCCAACTGCCATCTGGCTTTTCGGCGGGGATTTGAGTAAGGATGTAAAGAGTGAGGAGTGTAACTCACCTGTGGGTGAGGGCAGTTGGTTATGAATAGAAATGCAGTTCAGGGCCTGAGGCATTGGCCGGGCTGGCTCCTGCAGCAGGGAAGGTGCTGGGCAGTTTTCGCCAGCTCGTACGCTGAGGAAGACAGATATGGAGGTTTGGGTTCCCGCCATTTCCCAGTTTGGGGGAGAGGATAAGCTGCATCATGCCACGACGGGTTTCCCCTGCACCGCTATCTCTGCCGGCGCTGAGTGCCCTGGTGCTGGCCCTCTCGGCCTGCGGCGAGCTTTCTTCCTCTAATTTGTCTCCCAGCGTCGTTCCCCCTTCTGCCCTGCAGCCGGTTTCCACTCCAACTCCCCTCACCCCCTCCGCCTTTGCCCTCACGCTCGAACAGGCCCGCCAAGCGGGTCTGGCGGTGCCCAACAATCGCATCGTTTTGCTGCTCCAGGAACAGGGATCCGATCTGGTGGCCCAGCTCCCGGCTTCAGAGGTGGATCGCTGGCTGGCCCGCACCCCCACCTGGCCAGGAGTGGAAGGGATCGACTTGAGCATTACCCTGGGCAGCTATCGCCAGACCGCCACCGCGCCCCTGCGCCCAGGGCAACCGGCCACCTTCACCTTTACCAACCCGCCCGCCGGCGAAGCGGAGCTCAGCGCCGTCGCCTACCGGGGATCCACCACCTTGGCGCAAGGAAAGGGATCCCTGACCCTTTCTGCCCGCTCTGGGGGCTCTGGCGGGGCCAATCGCCGCCTGGCCATGTTGGTGCTCTCCGAGGTGGGGGTGCCGCTGCTGCACACGGGCTCGGGGGTGCCGGCGCCTGGCCAGCCGCTGCTGTTGTCGGGAGAAAATCTGGAGCGGGCAGAAACGGTTTTGTTTGCTTCAGCCGCCAATCCCGAGCGCCTCCTGAGGGGGGAGATCCGCTCCCGCAGCGGTGACCGTCTGGCGGTGATGCCGCCTTCTTCTCTTTCCGGCTCCGTTTGGGTCGCTGTTGCCGATGCTGCAGGGCAGGGGCTGGGTACACTGGTCTATGATTGGCCTGTGGCGACTCCCGCCCCCACTCCCACTGCTCCGGCAGCGTCGGCTTGGGTGGTGGAAACCTTGTTGGATGGCCGCACGGCGCCTGCAGCAGATCCGTCAGGCAACACCGGCAGCGAGTCCAGAATCTACCTACAGCAGATCGGGGGCATTGCCGTGGATCCAGAGGGCTCCCTCTACTTAGCCGACCCAGCTCAGCACCGGATTTTCCGGCTTTCTCCAGAGGGGGAATTGGAAGTTTGGGCCGGCACAGGCCAAGCAGGCCGCCGCGACGGAGCAGCGGACCAAGCTGAGTTCGACTCCCCACAGGGGCTGCTCTGGGATCCCAAAGGGGGATTGTGGGTGGCCGACAGCGGCAACCACTGCCTACGCCACATCAGCCCTCAGCGGCAGGTAACCACCTTTGCCGGCACTTGTGTAGCCGGCTACCGCGATGGGGAGCGTGACCAGGCGCAGTTTCGCGAGCCCTTTGGCCTGGCCTTGGGTTCAGATGGTAGCGTTTACGTGGCCGACCGTGCCGACCGCCGCATCCGCCGCATCACCCCTGCAGGTGAGGTGGCCACGGTTGCCGGCACCGGCCAGCCGGGATCCGCCGATGGCCCGGCAGAGCGGGCCCAGCTCCTGCAGCCCACGGCCCTGGCGGTGGACAGGGAAGGGAATCTCTGGATTGCCGATCAGCATCGCCTGCGCCTGTTGTCTGTTGCCGGACAACTGACCACCCAATCGGATCCAGAGGCGGGCTACCGCGATGGCCCCCTGGCGGAATCCCGTTTTCGCTCTCTCGCCGGGCTGGCCTTCGATAGTTCAGGCGTCCTCTGGCTGGCCGACCGAGATAACCAGCGCATTCGGCGGCTTCAGCCTGGGGGACAAGTTTCCACCCTGGCCGGACAGAATGAGCCTGGTTGGCAGGACGGCCCCACCTCGGCGGCCCGCTTCCAGCAGCCTGCCGGCTTGGTGGTCTTACCGGATGGCAGTGTGGTGGTGGTGGACCCTGGCTTGCCGGGCTTGCGTCGCATAAGCCGTGTCGCCTCTGGGCGCGCTACCCCAACTCCTGTAGGCCCTTGACCCGTCGCCGTCTGGGGGATCCCTTACTCACTCAATCACCAGATTTTTCGGGCCGGCGTTCACCTCGGGGCGACCCTGATTGAAGTTGGCCAGGAACGTGTCTGGATCCTTGAGGCTGAAGACCAGCTTTTTGCAGGGTACTTGCAGACCCAGCGGCCCCAGCAGAGGGATGAAGAGGGTCTTTTCCTGCAGCAGCGGGATGGCAACCACCCCCTGGGTGCTGGTTACCGCGCCCACCAGCCCCTGGAAATCGGTACGCACGCCCAGGCCGTAGAACCAGGGCCAAGAGAAGCGCTCCCCTTGTCCCAACTCACTCAGGGAGAAGGTTTCGTTGAACAGGTTGCCCGCCCGGACAATTAACTTGTCCTGCAGCAGATCGACGTAAGCCGACTCACTGCCCACCCCAAACAGAGCCAGCGGCAAACTTGCCAGGGGATTGGAGTCGATGGCCATGTAATAGCGCATGAGAAGTCTCCGAGGTCAGGAACAGAAAGACCAGGTAAGCCGCGGCTCCTAGCCCTGCCAATTATAAAAAATCTTCCCCGCTGCCGAACGGACAAAAAGGGATCCCATCTGCCCTTAAGCTGAAGTGGGTATGATGGGTTGCGTTCTTTCGCCAAGCCACTGGCCAACGAGGAAAACAGGATGGATTTGCGCGCCTTCATCCGCTTGGTGCCCGATTTTCCCAAACCCGGGATCCTCTTTCGGGATATGACACCCCTGCTGCAGGATCCAGCAGGCTTCCGGGCTGCTATTGAACAATTGGCCGCCGGCACCGCTGCCATGGGATCCCTGGACTATGTGGTGGGCATCGAGTCGCGCGGCTTTATTTTAGGAGCTGCCTTGGCTCAGCATCTGGGTTTGGGATTTGTCCCGGTTCGCAAGCCGGGCAAGTTGCCGCCGCCGGTGCTCAGCCAAATCTACAGCCTGGAATACGGCCAAGACCAGCTGCAACTTCATGCCCACGCCCTGCGCCCCGGCAACCGAGTGGTGATCGTAGATGATGTCATCGCCAGCGGGGGCACCGCCGCCGCCACCGCCCAATTGGTGGCCCAGAGCGGGGCTGAGGTGGGGGGGTTTGCCTTCTTGATCGAGCTGGCTTTCTTGTCGGGCCGCAAGCTCCTGCCCCCTGAGATCCCCACCCATGTGGTGATGGTGGACGAATCCAACTGAACTCCCAAACAGAACGAGGAAATTCTTCTGGATCCCTGTGGGCAGGAAGTTGGGCCTGGATGCGCGGTTCTACACCCCTCATCTTGGGCTGCAGATAGCAGGGCGACGGCCTTGCTATGCTTCCCATCTCCCCTCTCCCTTTGGGAGAGGGGCTGGGGGTGAGGGCACCAGAGCGCTTTGTAGGCAACCTCACCGCAGGTGTAGCGGCTGGCGGACGCCCACCTCTGGTGCTTTGGCTTTGGGCAGAGGTTGGGTCAGGTGGCTGAGCTGAGCTTGCGCCTGCAGTTGTTCCTCAATCCAGTCGGCTAGCTCCCGCATGTAGAGGGCCACATGAATTGCCTGGTCGCGCCGCAGCGGCTCCACCCCTTTTGCAGCCAGGCGGGCCAGGATAACCGGATCGCTCAGCTCTTCCAGGGCGGCAAAGTCTTCCGGCCGGTCAAACCCCAGCTCTGCCATCTTCTCAAACACATATCCCAGCCGCAGGCCCGTGGTCTCACACTGGGCTTCCCAGGGATCCCTCAGGACAAGGGCAGCAGTGCGGTAGGCCGTTTGGGCAATGGAGCGCCAGGTGCCGCGGTGGATGCGCAGGCTAAGCTGCTGCTGATTCCAGCCCAGGGCTTCCCGCACCAGCAGGCCGCAATTGCAGCGAGTACTATCCCGCCAGCAGTACTCGCGATCCCAAAAGCCCCAGTGCTGGGCCTGTAGGCGATCAGCAGTGCGGCGCAAAAGGGCCGCCAGCTCCGGTGTAGGACGCATCATCAAGGCGGCAGAGGAGATCTCTTCCAGTCTAGGCAGGCGGGCGGCTGGGAACAACCCAGGCTTAATCCTTTTTTGAATTAACTGAATCTGTTGCTTGAACCTCGGTATCTTCAGCAGCCAAAGACCGTTGCCGCTGACGCTGGCGTTGCCAGGCCCCCCAGCTTACTCCCGCCAACAGCAGCGAGGCGCCGCCCAGGTAGGTGCCCCCTGCCGGCAGGCCGGCCAAGGCCAAGGCCAGGGATCCCCCCCAGAGGGTCATGGCGTAGATCAAGAGCACTGAATGCCGCTGCGACAGGCCGGCTTTGAGCAGGCGATGGTGCAAGTGGCCCTTGTCGGGATGAAAGGGGGACTTGCCCCTGGCCAGCCGCTTGAGGATGACGGCAGACATATCCAGGATTGGCACGGCGAGGATAAAAAACGGCAGGGCCACCGCCAGCGTGGTCACCCCCTTGGCCACCCCAATGACCCCGATCCCGGCCAGGGTAAAGCCCAAAAAGTAGGCTCCCCCATCTCCCATGAAGATCTGAGCCGGGTTGAAGTTGTAGCGCAAAAAGCCCAGGCAGGCCCCTGCCAAGGCTGCCGCCAGCATGGCCGCCGCCGGCCGATCCAGCAGCAGCGTTACCATCAGCATCACGACTGCCGCGATCCCTGACACCCCTGCCGCCAAGCCATCCAGGCCGTCCATGAAGTTGATGGCGTTGGCCATCCCCACCAGCCACAGCAGGGTAATCAGCAGGCTCAGCCACACCGGGAAGGGCCAGATGCCGATCCCCGGTAGATTAATGAACTCGATGCGCACCCCCACTCCCCAGGCGGCGGCAGCCACCCCAAACTGCATCGCCAGGCGGGAAAAGGGCGACAACTGAAACAGATCGTCGGCCAGGCCAATCAAAAAAAACAAAACGCCGCCGATCGTCACCCCCCAGATCTCGTACTCCTGCTCGGTGCGCAAGCCGGCGAAGGCTCCGGCTCCCCAGAGCAAGAGTAGTGCCACCAGGTTGCCAAAAAAGATAGAGACCCCCCCTAGGCGCACCATCGGCTGCCGGTGGATCTTACGCTCATCGGGAAAATCCAACTGGCCGCTGCGGATCCCGACCGCCTTCACCATTGGGGTTGCCCACAGAACCACACAGGCAGCAGCGAGAAAGGCAACCAAGTAGGGCATGGCAAGCCGCGGAGAGGACTGCGGTTATCCCAACTGGGGGTAGAGCGGAAAACGGCGGCAGAGCTGGGCCACTCGCCGGCGACAGTTTTCGAGCACAGCCAGATCCCCCGGTTGAAACAGGCAATCGGCAATAATTTCCCCAATTTCCTCAAATTCTGCTGCGCCCAGGCCGCGGGTGGTCAAGGCCGGGGATCCCAGGCGCAGGCCGCTGGCCACAAAGGGCGGCTGCGGGTCAAAGGGGATGGTGTTTTTGTTGGCAGTAATGTGGATCTCTTCCATCAGGCGATCCGCCCGCTTGCCCGTCATCACCGGATCCGCCGCTCCGTTTTTCTCCAGCACTGCCGAGACCGAGCGCAGATCCAGCAACATCAGGTGGTTGTCGGTGCCCCCCGAAACCAACCGGATGCCCCGTCGTTGCAGCGTTGCTGCCAGTGCCTGAGCATTGGCAATGACCTGGGCTGAGTACTGGGCAAAGCTGGGCTGCAGGGCTTCTCCAAAGGCCACTGCCTTGCCGGCAATGACATGCTCCAAAGGCCCCCCTTGGCTGCCGGGGAACACCGCCTTGTCCAGCTTTTTGCCCAATTCCGGGTCGCGGGTGAGAATCAGCCCCCCGCGCGGCCCCCGCAGGGTCTTGTGGGTGGTGGTGGTTACCACATCGCAGAGGGGCACGGGGTTGGGGTGGTGCCCAGTGGCCACCAGGCCAGCGATGTGGGCAATGTCTGCCATCAGATAGGCCCCCACCTCATCGGCAATGGCGCGGAAGGCAGCAAAATCAATTGTCCGCGGGTAGGCGGAGTAGCCGCAGATAATCAGCTTAGGCCGGTGCTGCAGGGCCAGATCCCGCACCTGGTCAAAATCAATCCGCTCCGTCTGCGGATCCACGCCATAGTGCACCACGCGGAACCACTTGCCGGAGACATTAACTGGCGAGCCGTGGGTGAGGTGGCCGCCGTGGGCCAGATCCATGCCCATGATCGTGTCTCCTGGCTGCAGCAGAGCCAAGAAAACCGCGAAATTGGCCTGGGCACCGGAGTGGGGCTGGACATTGGCGTGGGCCGCCCCAAACAGTTGCTTGGCGCGGTCGATGGCCAGTTGTTCGATCTCGTCGATAAATTCGCAGCCGCCGTAGTAGCGCTTGCCGGGCAGCCCCTCTGCATACTTGTTGGTAAGCACCGAGCCCTGCGCCGCCAGGACGGCCGGCGAGGTGAAGTTCTCGCTGGCAATCATCTCCAGGTGATCCCGCTGGCGGTTGAGTTCTTGCTGGATGAGGCGGTAGACGATGGGATCCGTTTCGGCCAAAATGGCCAGGTTGTCCCGGGGAGTGGTTAGGCTGTGGGGGGCGGCTACCATGGTGACGCCAAGAGCAAACGTTGCAAAGAAAAAAAGGCCAGAATTACCCTGCGGTCGCAACAGCGTTGCGAAGCAACATCGTAACACAGGCCAGGGGATCCCGCAGCGGCTAAGCGCAGAACCAAAGGCCGCTTTGTAAAGAATGTTTTTGGGCCCCAGGTCTGGTCACCAGCCGGGGTAAAGTGAGGGGCAGGTTTACAGCACTGGGTTTGTTTTAGGAGTTGGCTATGACCGACGCGCAAGTTTTCACCATCCTGGCCATTGCCCTGGTGCCGGCAGTGATGGCCGTGCTGCTGGGATCCGCCCTGGCCCGCAGCTAGTTTCCATCTGGAAGAATAAGGTTGCTCTGGATCCGGGGGCCTGTCCTATAGAGCAGGCCCTTTTGAGTTGAGGCCCAGGGGCTGCGCCTGGGACGCTTTGCCATTGGCTAAAGTTGGATAAAGGATACTACCGGCAGCCAACCCAGAAGCAACTTGAGCCAGGTGGATCTACAGCGGGTTCAGCGCGCCCTTTCTCTGGAAGCAGAAGTGGGGTTTACCGACCTGCGGGGGCGAGAGCAGACCTTCTCCCAATTTTTGCAGAGTGTGTTTGGCCAGGATCCCCCCGCTGGCTGGATCCTGGATGGGGATGACCGGCGGCGGTGGAAAGAACTGGGATCCCGCTATCGCCTCTACCCCCAGCTAGAGCTGCCGGAGCGGCAGCACCTGGTGGCGGAAACCCGCCGCTGGCTGGAGCGGCTGCGTCGCCAGCAAGAACAAGTCCACTCTGCCCCCCCTAGCCCTGCTTTGCCCCTGCCCAAGGGCCTTAGCTTGGAGCAGCCGCTGCAATTTCTCAAGGGCATTGGCCCCAAGTCGGCGGAGAAACTGGCGCAACTGGGCCTGCACACTGTGCGCGATGCCCTCTACTACTTCCCACGGGATCACCTGGACTATTCCCGCCGCGTGCTCATCCGCCAGGCCAAGGTGGGGGAGACGGTTACCCTGGTGGGGACGGTGAAAAGCTGCAGTTGCTTTACCAGCCCCAAAAACCCCTTGCTGACCATCTTCAACCTCAAGCTTGCCGACAAAAGCGGCGTAGTCACCCTCAGCCGCTTCTACAGCGGGCGGCAATTTGCCCAGCGCAGTTGGCAGGCGGCCCTGGAGCGGCAATACCCCAAGGGGGCAGTGGTGGCGGCCAGCGGTCTGGTGAAAAAGGGCCGCTTGGGCTTGACACTGGAGAACCCGCAACTGGAGGTGCTGGGGGGAGAGGGCGAGGATCTGGAGAGGTTGGGCAAGATCCTACCCGTTTACCCCCTCTCAGAAGGGATCCCCGCCGATCTGGTGCGCAAAGCCGTCCAGCTCGCCCTGCCGGCAGCCGCCTTGGTGGAGGATCCCTTGCCGGAGCCCCTGAAGCGGCAGTTGCAGCTGTTGGACTTGCCCCTTGCCCTGCAGCAGATCCACTTTCCCAAGACACAAGAGCTGCTGGCCCAGGCCCGGCGGCGGCTGGTGTTCGACGAGTTTTTCTACCTGCAACTTAGCCTCTTGCAGCGGCGGCAGCGCTACCGCGCCCAGGCCCAGGCTGTCCCCCGCTACCAGCCAGCTAGAGGAGAGCTCTTGGACCGCTTCTACCAAATCCTGCCCTTCCAGCTGACCGCTGCCCAGCAGCGGGCCATCGACGAGATCCTGGCGGATCTGCGGGATCCCTTGCCCATGAACCGCCTGCTGCAGGGGGATGTGGGATCCGGCAAAACTGTGGTGGCGGTGGCGGCTTTGCTGGCGGCCATCCAGTCGGGCTGGCAGACGGCCCTCATGGCTCCCACGGAGGTCTTGGCCGAGCAGCACTACCGCAAGCTGGTGGAGTGGCTCAGCCAACTGCAAGTGCCTGTGGAACTTTTGACCGGCTCCACACCCCCCGCCAAGCGGCGCGAGATCCTACGGCAGTTGCAGACCGGGGAGCTGCCCCTAGTGGTTGGCACCCATGCCCTCATCCAGCCGGCGGTGCAGTTTCGCAACCTGGGCTTGGTGGTTATCGACGAGCAGCACCGCTTTGGCGTCGAACAGCGGGCTGCCCTGCAACAGAAAGGGGATCACCCCGATGTCCTGACCATGACGGCCACCCCCATCCCCCGCACCCTTACCCTGGCCCTGCACGGGGATCTGGATGTTACCCAAATTGACGAGTTGCCCCCGGGGCGCAAGCCGGTGCACACGGTGGTGGCTCGACCGGGGGATCGCCTGCAGGTGGTGCGGCTGATGGAGCGGGAGATTGCCCAGGGGCGGCAGGCCTACGTAGTGCTGCCTTTGATTGAAGAGTCCGAGAAGCTGGATCTCAAGTCCGCCATTGAGGAACACCAGCGCCTGCAGGAGAAGGTCTTCCCCCAGTTCCGGGTGGGCCTGCTGCACGGGCGTCTGACCAGCAGCGAGAAGGACGCCGTCATAGAAGCTTTCCGCCGGCGGGAGCTGGATATCCTCGTCTCCACCACAGTGGTGGAAGTGGGGGTGGATGTGCCCAACGCCTCGGTGATGCTGGTGGAGCATGCTGAGCGCTTTGGCCTCTCCCAGCTCCACCAACTGCGGGGGCGGGTGGGGCGGGGATCCGACCAGGCCTACTGCATCCTGATGACGGGATCCCAAAGCGAAGAGGCCCTGCGCCGGCTAAAAGTCCTGGAGCAGTCCCACGATGGCTTTTTCATTGCCGAGATGGATCTGCGCTTCCGCGGCCCTGGGGAGGTGATGGGCACCCGCCAGTCGGGACTGCCCGATTTTGCTCTGGCCAGCCTCATGGATGACCAAGAGGTGCTGCAGTTGGCCCGCCAGGCAGCAGAGCAGCTCATTGCCCAAGACCCGGAGCTGCAGCAGTGGCCCCGCCTGCGTCGCATACTGGAAGAACGCCAGGCCCGTCTTTTGGGGCCGGCTTTGTTGACTTAACCTTGGTGCCTATGCCCCCTACTCCTGAAGAGCTGACGCTCCACGGCCTCTCCCCCCAGGAATATCACCAGATCCAGCAGCAACTGGGCCGGGATCCCAACCCCACCGAGCTGGGCATGTTTGGGGTGATGTGGTCGGAGCACTGCTGCTACAAGAACTCTCGCCCTCTGCTGAAAAACTTTCCCACTACGGGCGAGCGGGTGGTGGTGGGGCCGGGGGAAAATGCCGGCGTCATAGATTTGGGGGATGGGGACTGGCTGGCCTTTAAGATTGAATCCCACAACCATCCTTCAGCGGTTGAGCCCTTCCAGGGAGCGGCCACCGGCGTGGGAGGCATCCTGCGCGATATCTTTACCCTGGGCGCCCGCCCCATTGCCCTGCTCAACTCCCTGCGCTTTGGGCCGCTGACGGATCCCCGCAACCGCCGCCTCATGGCCAGGGTGGTGGAGGGGATAGCCCACTACGGCAACTGCGTGGGGGTGCCCACGGTGGGGGGGGAAGTGGCCGTGGATCCCTGCTACAGTGGCAACCCCCTGGTCAACGTCATGGCTCTGGGGCTGCTGGAGACGCCGGCGGTGGTGAAATCGGCAGCTCGGGGGGTGGGGAATCCGGTCTTGTACGTGGGCGCCCCCACGGGGCGGGACGGGATCCGCGGGGCCAGCTTTGCCAGCGCCGAGCTCAAGGAGGACTCCCAGCAGGATCGGCCGGCGGTGCAGGTGGGGGATCCCTTTCTGGGCAAATGTCTCATCGAGGCTTGCCTGGAGGCCTTTGCCACAGGAGCCGTGGTGGCCGCCCAGGACATGGGAGCGGCCGGGATCACCTGCTCCACGGCGGAGATGGCCGCCAAAGGCGGCGTAGGGATCCGCTTTGATCTCGACCGGGTGCCGGCGCGGGAAAGTGGCATGGCCGCCTGGGAGTACCTGCTTTCGGAGTCCCAGGAGCGGATGCTGCTGGTGGTGCAAAAAGGTCGCGAGGCGGAGGTGATGGAGATCTTCCACCGCTGGGGCCTGCAGGCCAGCGTGGCCGGAGAAGTCATTGCCGAGCCGCTGGTGGAGATCTGGCACCGCGGAACCTGCGTGGTGCAAGTGCCGGCGCGGGCCTTGGCCGAAGAGACCCCCGTCTACGTCCGCCCGCTGCTGCCAGAGCCACCGGAGTACGTCCAGGCAGCGTGGCAGTGGGATCCCGCCACCCTACCCCCCTGCACTCGCGAAGGGATCCACCTCGATCAGGCAACCCTGACGTGGCAAGAGGTGCTGCTGCGGCTTTTGGCCCGCCCCACCCTGGCCAGCAAAGCCTGGATCTATCGCCAATATGACCACCAGGTGCAAAACAACACTGTCCTTTGGCCGGGGCAGGGAGATGCAGCGGTTATCCGCATCCGCTCGCAAAAGTTTGGCGTGGGCGAGGTGCCACCCCTGCAGGCTGCCCGCAAGGCCATTGCTGCCACCCTAGATGGCAATGGCCGCTGGGTGTATTTGGATCCCTACGAGGGGGCCAAAGCCGCGGTGGCCGAAGCCGCCCGCAACCTCTCCTGCGTGGGGGCGGAGCCCTTGGCCGTAACCGACAACCTCAACTTCGGCAACCCGGAAAACCCGGTGGTGTACTGGCAGTTGGCCCTGGCCTGTCGGGGGATTGGGGAGGCCTGCCGTGCCCTAGGGACACCGGTAACAGGGGGGAACGTTTCCCTCTACAACGAGAAGGGATCCCAGGCCATCTACCCGACCCCCGTTATCGGCATGGTCGGTCTCATTCCGGACTTGAAGTTGGTCTGTGGCCAGGGGTGGCAGCAAGAAAGCGATCTCATCTACCTCTTGGGATCCCAGGCTGTTACCAGTCTGGGCGGCAGCGAGTATTTGGCGGCAATCTACCACAAGGTCACGGGTCGGCCTGCCCCCGTGGATCTGGAGCTGGAAAAGCGCGTGCAAGCCGCCTGCCGCCACGGCATCCGGCAGGGGTGGGTGCGCTCCGCCCACGACTGTAGCGAGGGAGGACTGGCCGTGGCTCTGGCGGAAGCCTGCCTCAGCGGGGGCCGCGGCGCCAGCGTCTCTCTGGCTCCCGGATCCCTGCGCTGGGATCAGGCCCTGTTTGGCGAGGGATCCAGCCGCATCCTCGTTTCTGTCAATCCAGCCCAGCGCTCTCCTTGGGAAGCCTACCTAGAATCGCAGCTCCCTGATCAGTGGCAACTTCTGGGCCAGGTGGGATCCCCTGCCGATCCCTTGGCCTTGACGACGGCAGAAGGGGATCCCCTGTTGTCGGTCTCTTTGGCCGCCCTGCAGGCCGCCTACCACAACACCTAGCTCCCCTCTCCCTTGGGGAGAGGGGCTGGGGGTGAGGGTGCCTCGGGGAGAGGGGCTGGGGGTGGTCGCGTGAGCGGCGCGGAGCGCTTGGGTGCCTTGGGGAGAGGGGCTGGGGGTGAGGGGGACTACCTCAAGCTGATTTTGCTTCAGACAAATTGGCCTGGATCACCTCTCGGTAGTGGGACTTGGGCTTAACGCCCACCACCTGCGCCACCAGCTCCTTGTTTTTGAAAAATTGCACCGTCGGCGTGCAAGCTACCCCGCCTGCCTCGGCAATCTCCGGATCCTTCTCGATGTCGATCTCCACCACGTGCAGCTTGTCGGCAAACTCTTCGATGACCTTGTTCAAGATTGGCCTGAGGGCATGACAAGGGGCACAGGTGGGAGCGGTGTACTTGACCATCAGCAGGCGATTGCTTTCGTGGTAGAGCCGCCGCAGGGCATAGCTCCCTTCATGGCAGGTCTTGCTGAAATCCAGATCCTCGTGGCCGTTCTCCGCAAAGCTGGCTTCCTCAACCGCAGATTCCTCCGCCAACTCTGCCTCAGGCGGGGCGGCAGCAGAGCTGGGTTTAGGATGGCTCTGGGGCAAGACGTGATACTCCTGAGCCAGGCCGTGTTCCGAGAGCCAGCGCTCCGCCAACATGGCCGCCATACAGCCGGTGCCGGCAGCGGTGATGGCCTGGCGAAACTCGTGATCCTGCACATCCCCGGCGGCAAACACGCCCTCTACACTGGTGGCTACCGATCCTGGGCGGGTGACAATGTAGCCCACTTCATCCAGCTCCAGTTGCCCCGTGAACAAGTCAGTGTTGGGCTTGTGGCCGATGGCGTAGAACAGTCCGCCCACCGCCATCTCCCGGATCTCGCCCGTCTGGTTGTTGCGCACCTTCACCCCGGTCAGGCGCTGGCCGTCGCCCAGGACTTCCACCGCCTCGGTGTGCCAGTGCACCGTAATCTTGGGGTGGTTGAGCACCCGGTCTTGCATGGCCTTGCTGGCCCGCATCTTGCCACTGCGCACCAGCATGTGGATATGGGATCCAAACTTGGTCAGGTAGGTGGCCTCCTCACAGGCGGTATCGCCACCGCCGATCACCACCAACTCCACCCCCTTGAACATGGGCATGGCCCCATCGCAGACGGCGCAGGCGGACATGCCGCGGTTCCAGTAGGTCTCCTCCCCGGGCAGGTGCAGGCGCTTGGCCGTGGCCCCGGTGGCGATGATCAAGCTGTGGGTGCGCACTTCCCGCTCGTCAGAACGGACGACAAAAGGCCGCTGGCTCAGATCCACAAAGGTGACATCCTCGGGGTAGAGCTCCGCCCCCCACCGCTGTGCCTGGGCCCGCATGTTTTTCATCAGTTGGGGGCCGCTGATGCCCTCGGGAAAGCCCGGAAAGTTCTCCACCTCGGTGGTGGTCATCAGTTGCCCACCCGGGATCCCGCCCGCCTGGAAGCCCTCAAACACAACTGGCTTCAGGTTGGCGCGCCCGGCGTAAATGGCCGCCGTAAACCCAGCAGGGCCAGAACCGATAATCACCACATTCTCAATCCGACTTTGCTCTGTCATCCGCTCTCTCTCCTTCTGCAACAGGGATATTACATCAAACTCATAATGACTACGCTTTAGCCTAACACGATTCGGCGAACTGGGCGAGGCTGGGGCTCGTCAGTCCTATTTTCGCTCCCTTGGGGCAGCCGAGGCATTGGCCTATCTAGAACGCAGGTGTGGACTGCTGGCGGGCCTAATCCTGAGCTGGCGGCAAGAGGTCTTGCCCAGGTTGTCTCATCAGTTGGGCAGAAGGCCAGAGCCGGGCCAGTTTTGTATCAGAAGCTACAAAATGCCGGTGTTGGCCTTTCTAGGATGGGTGAGCGCTTTTGGCCCATCCAAGTCGAGGCGCGGGGATCATCCGCTGGGATCCCATTTGTTTCAGCCACAATTTCCCCAGTCTTAACTGCAACCCAATCAGGAGAGAGCGATGGCATCCACGCCCCAAGAAGTGCTTCAGATGATCCAGGACAACAATGTCCAGATGGTGGATCTCAAGTTTGTCGATATCTTCGGCACCTGGCAGCATGTCTCCTTCCACACCTCGATGATTAAGGAAGAAACCTTCACCGAGGGTCTCCCCTTCGATGGATCCAGCATCCGGGGCTGGAAAGCAATCAACGAGTCGGACATGTACATGGTGCCGGATCCCAAGACGGCCTGGATCGATCCCTTTCTCGAGGTGCCCACCCTCAGCATGACTTGCAGCATCGTTGAGCCGCGCACTGGCCAGCCTTACAGCCGCTGTCCCCGCAGCCTTGCTGCCCGTGCCGTCGCCTATCTGCGATCGACAGGCATTGCCGATACCGCCTACTTCGGGCCGGAGGCGGAATTTTTCATTTTTGAGGATATTCGTTTCGACCAAACTCAAAACTCGGCCTACTACTTTGTGGATTCCATTGAAGGTCGCTGGAACTCAGGCCGTGAGGAGAAAGGTGGCAACCTCGGCTACAAGCCTCGCTACAAGGAGGGCTATTTCCCCGTTCCGCCCACCGATGCGCACCAAAATATCCGCACAGAGATGCTGCTGACCATGGGCAAATTGGGGGTGCCCATCGAGAAGCATCACCACGAGGTGGCGACCGGCGGGCAAGGGGAGTTGGGCTATCGCTTCGCCGATCTGGTCACCGCTGCCGACTACATGATGGTCTACAAATATGTGATCCGGAACGTGGCCCGCAAGCACGGCAAGACGGTGACGTTTATGCCCAAGCCCCTGTTTAACGACAACGGCACCGGCATGCACACCCACCAGTCCCTCTGGAAGGATGGTCAGCCCTTGTTCTACAGCGAAGGCACCTACGCCAACCTGAGCGAGACAGCTCTCTACTACATCGGCGGCCTGCTCAAGCATGCTCCGGCGATCTTGGCTTTCACCAACCCCACCACCAACTCCTACAAACGCTTGGTGCCCGGGTTTGAGGCGCCAGTCAACTTGGCCTACTCGCAGGGCAACCGCTCGGCCTCCATTCGCATTCCGGTGACCGGCAACAATCCCAAAGCCAAGCGGCTGGAGTTCCGTTGTCCGGATGCCACCTGCAACCCCTACATCGCCTTCTCGGCCATGTTGATGGCCGGCTTGGACGGGATCAAGAACAAGATCCACCCCGGCGAGCCCCTCGACAAAGACATCTACGATCTGGAGCCGGACGAGCTGGCCAAGATCCCCTCCACGCCCGGATCCCTGCTGGATGCTCTGGAAAACCTGCAGAAGGATCATGCTTTCTTGTTGGAGGGAGGCGTCTTTACCGAAGATCTCATCCAGACCTACATCGAGTACAAGATCGACAACGAGATCAACCCCATCAATCTGCGGCCTCACCCCTACGAGTTCGCGCTCTATTTCGACGCCTGATCGAGGTTTTCATCCAAAACATTCGTTCTCGAATGAGGTTTTGGAACGGGATCCCTTCTCCTGACTGAGAGGGATCCCTTTTTTTGCGCCTGCCCAGGTATTCTGGGTGTGAGCGCCGAAGTCTAGAGGTTGGAGGGAGGGTTTACAATGGAATGGCTTGTTTTTGTTCTGTTCTCGTTTTTTCTTATCGGCCTTCTGGCGCTTGTTGTCTATCTAGCTGACTATCTAGAGAAGAAGCGTCGGGAAGCTTTGGAGCAGGTGGCCAGGAGCCTGGGCATGTCGTTTTCGGCGGAGCTGCCCGAAGGGATCCGATCCCGCCTGCTTCAGGCAGGTTTTGAACTATTTGAACGAGGCTACGATCGAGGTTTCTACAATTCAATATCCAAGCAGCTAATCGATGGAACTGAGATCGGTTCCTTTGACTACAAGCACACCGGCAGGAGGAGACCCGGGATTTATACTCGAGGCGGGGGCAGTATTCATCTCCAGTCTGTTTTCTGGGCCTATTGCGAAGATCTACGGCTACCTCATTTTCGGCTACATCCGGAAGTTCCCCTGTTTCACGACATCGCCAAAGCCTTTGGCATGCAAGATATCAACTTTGAGGGCCACCCTCAGTTTTCCCGCAAATACCTCTTGCGCGGAGAAGATGAGGCCAAGGTTCGCCTGCGCTTCGATCCTAGTTTTCTTAGCTTTTTGGAGCAACATGCTCCTTGTTGTGCCGAGGGATCCGGGCCGCAGCTTATCGTTTGGCGGGGTGACCAACAGGTGAGTCCAGAAAAAATGCCAGACTGGCTGCGCTTTGGGGAAGAATGGGTGCAAAGACTGCGGCTGCGTCGCGTATGAACTACCCCACCGCGCAGGCGGGTGGGGTTTCCTCACCCGCTTGACAGCAGAGCTTTTGTCTCTTCTTCTGCC
>NZ_JANSJD010000021.1:0-55240 GCF_047462395.1 Synechococcus sp. H55.7 | reverse complement strand
CTCTCCCTCTGGGAGAGGGGCCGGGGGTGAGGGCCGCCGGGAGAGGGGCCGGGGGTGAGGGCCGCCGGGAGAGGGGTCGGGGGTGAGGGCCGCCGGGAGAGGGGCCGGGGGTGGTCGCGTGAGCGGCGCGGAGCGCTTGGGCCGCCGGCGGGCCTCCTCAAACTTGCTCGGATACTCAGCAAAGGAAATGGCAGGCCAAAGCAATACCTCAACAGAGCAGCTCAAGAGCAGCCTTTTTGCCCCCCTATTCCTAGGGATCCTCCTTCTCTGGCTTAGCGCCTGTGCTGCCCCCGCTCGCCCGCCCCACCTGATTGCCACCGTCACCTCGGATCCCAAAACCTTCAACACCTATCTGGCCACCGAGAGCTCCAGCCGCGACGCCATCGCTTACCTGGAGGCGGGCCTGGTCACCCTCGATGAAGATACCCTCCTGCCCAAGCCGGAGCTGGCGGAAGGCTGGGAAGTGTCTGAGGACGGCTTGCGCTATGTCTTCACCTTGCGGGAGGGGCTGCGCTGGTCGGACGGGGAGCCCCTGACAGCGGCAGATGTGGACTTTACCTTCAACCGCATCATCTTTGACGAGCGGATCCCGACCTCGGCGCGGGATGTGTTGCGCATCGGCGAGGCGGGGGCGCTGCCCCAGGTGCGGGCCTTGGACGAGCGGCGGGTTGAGTTTGTCCTGCCGGAGCCCTTTGCCCCTTTCCTGTTGCAGGCCGGGTCCCCTCTCTTGCCCAAGCACATTCTGCAGCCCACTGTGGAGCAGGTGGACGGCCAGGGCAACCCCCTCTTTCTCCAGACCTGGGGAGTTGACACGCCGGTGCAGGAATTGGTGGGGGCCGGCCCCTACATCTTGCAGGAATATACCCCCGGACAGCGGCTGGTGTACCGTCCCAACCCCTACTACTGGAAAGGGGAAGGGATCCCGCGCATCGAGCGGGTCATCCTGCGCATCGTGGACTCGGAAGATACGGCCCTGTTGCAGTTTCGCTCCGGCGAGACCGACGTGTTTTCGGTGCGAGGCAGAGATTTTCAGCTCCTGAAGCGGGAGGAAGAACGGGATCAGTTCAGGATTTACAATCTCGGCCCCACCCTCAACAACAATTTCTTTGCCTTCAACCTCAGCCGGGCCCGCAACCCCCAAACCGGACGGCCCTTTGTGGATCCCGTCAAAAGCCGCTGGTTCAACGATTTGAACTTCCGCCGGGCGGTGGCCCACGCCCTGAACCGGCAATTTTACGTCGAGAGCGTCCTGCAGGGGCTGGGCGAGATCCAGCACTCGGTCTTCTCCCCCGCCAGCCCCTTTTACCTCAGCCCGGCAGAGGGCCTGCCCACCTACGACTACGATCCCGAAAAGGCGCGGCAACTGCTCTTGGCTGCCGGCTATACCTACGACGCCGAAGGCCACCTACGGGATCCCGACGGCAACCGCGTCCGCTTCAGTCTCATCACCAACGCCGGCAACAACCAGCGGGAGGCCACCGGCGCCCTGATCAAGGCCGACCTGGCACGGATCGGCATCACCGTTGACTTCACCCCCATTGCCTTCAACACGGTGGTGCAGCGCACCGACAGCCGCGACTGGGAAACCTTGTTGCTGGGCTTTGGCGGCGGCGGCACCGAGCCCAACAACGGCTCCAACATCTGGCGCAGCGATGGCCGCCTGCACCTGTTTAACCTGGGGGATCTGCCCGGCAATCCCGCCGAAGGGGTGGAAGTGAGCGATTGGGAGCGGGAGATCGACCGCATCTTTATTGCGGGGGTGCGGGAGCTGGACTTTGAAAAGCGCAAGGCCCTCTACGACCGCTTTCAAGTGATCATCCAGGAACAACTGCCCCAGATCGGCACCTTCAACCCCCTGGTGCTCTCGGCCCTGCGCAACCGCCTGCAAGGGGTGGATCCCCGCCCCATCCTCGGCCCTCTCTGGAACCTGGATCAGCTTTCCATCCAGGACATGCTGCAGGAGCGGTAGCCTACCTCAGCGTCAGCTCCACCTCCCCCGTGCTCCTGAGGACGTTGATCCCCACCCCTCCTGCCTGGAGATACAGACCGATGTCCAGGGATCCCCGCCCCACCTGGATGTTCTCAAGAGTTACATGGGGCAGCCACAGGGGCAGGGTGGGCTGGGTGAGGCGCACCTGTTGGGCCAGCCCGTCGATCTCCAGGCCTAGGCAGGCCTGCAGCAGCAGGAACACGCTGGCCGCCGCCCAGGACTGGGGCAGACAGGCCACCGGGTAGAGGGTGGGGCCTTCCCGCTGGCGCCGGCGAAAGCCACAGAACAGCTCCGGCAGCCGCCGCAGCTCCAGAAACTGGCTGGCATCGAACAAGGCCGTCAACACCTGGGCCGCCGCCGCCTTGTGGCCATAGCGGGAGAGTCCGGCTGCAATCAGGGCGTTGTCGTGGGGCCAGATGGAGCCGTTGTGGTAAGACATGGGGTTGTAGCGCCCTTCCCCTTCTGCCAGCGTGCGGATGCCCCAGCCGCTGAAAAAAGCCGGCTCCAAAAGTTGCCGCGCGATGCGCTCGGCATGCTGCGGGTGGGCGATCCCAGAAAACAGGCAGTGGCCCATGTTGGAGCTGCGCACGCGGCAGGGCTGCTTGCGCCCGTCCAAAGCCAGGACATAGCCGCCCAGCTCCTCGCACCAAAACTGCTCCCAAAACCGCTGCTGCAGTTTCTGGGCCTGCTGCCGCAGTTGCGCTGCTTGCTCGTGCCGCCCCAACAGCTCCGCCATCTCCGCCGCCAACAGCTTGGCCTCGTAGGCGTAGCCCTGCACCTCGCACAGGGCTATGGGTGGCTCGGCCAGGGATCCGTCGGCATAGAAGATGGCATCTTCCGAGTCTTTCCAGCCCTGGTTGCGCAGGCCCCGCCGCGCCTTACCGGCATACTCCAAAAAGCCGTCGCCGTCGGGATCCCCGTAGGTGTCCATCCAGTGGAGAGCTGCCTCGATATTCGGCCACAACTGCCGCAACAGCTCGAGATCCCCACTGCGGCGCACATAGCGCCCTGCTAGCACCACAAACAAAGGAGTGGCGTCGATGCTGCCGAAATAATTGCCAAAGGGGATCTCACGCGTCTTGGCCATCTCGCTGTAGCGCTGCTCGTGCAGGATCTTGCCCGGCTCAGCATCGCGGCTGGGATCCACCTCCTGAGCCTGGTGGGCTGCTAGGTACAGCAACACCCCCCGGGCCAAGTCGGGGAACCACCAGAGGGTGGCCAAGGCGGTAATTAGCGCGTCGCGGCCAAAGACCGTGGCAAACCAAGGCACCCCGGCGTGGGGATAGAGCCCATAGGGGGTGCGGGCCAGCATCATCACCAGGTCGTCCCGCGAGGCGTTGAGCCACTCGTTAAACTGGGCGTTGCCAGTATCGATGCGGTGGGCCAGAGAGCGCAACACGGCCCGCTGCTCCCGCTCCGCCTGCAGCGCCTCCTGGTAGCTCAAGAGCGGGATCTCCTCGCCGCCATAGCTGCAGACGACCCTCACCTCTAAGTCCCGCTCCTCCTGCGGCGCCAGCGGCACCCACCACTGCGCCAGCTTTTCCGAAACCACGTCCGGCGCAGGAGAAAACAAGATCCGGGTTTGCCGCTCCACCCCGTCCAGGCCGTGGTAGCACAAGGTTACCCCTTCTGAGCTCACCTGGGCTGGCAGCAGTTGTCCCCGCTTTGTCCGCCGGATGCCGCGAATCTCAAACATATCGGCAAAATCGGCCTCAAAGCGCAGGGTAAGCGGCACCCGAAACGGCTCCGAGCCGTAGTTGTGGATGCGAATCCGCTCGTAGGCCACGTTGTTCCACAAAAAAGTAGTCCGCAGAACATGCAGAGTATCTTGACCGATAAACTGCCCCTTCGAGGTGGTGAACTCGGGGTTGGTCAGATCCACCGCCAGAATATCCTTGTCTTCCCGCACCTCTGAGCTGAGCAGCAAAAACTGTTTCCCCTGCAAATCCAAGACCAGCCGTGACAAGAAGCGGGTATCGTCGCGAAACAGGCCGTGATCCCGGATGCCTAGGGGGCGCATGTTGCCCAAGCGGTCAAAAATAGCAAAGCAGTTGTCCTGCTTGAGGACATGGGGACGCGCCTCCACCATGGAAGCGCTGGCGCGGATGTAGTACTGATCCTGAATCTGGATGATGTCTTCGGCCATCTGCGTCTTCCCACCCAACCAAAGGAGCAAAACAGTAGCCCCCCAGATAGCCCCGGCTTTACCTAGGCAGGGTTGACAGGCCGGGGGTGGCTTTCTTCGAGCGCTCCTGCCGTTCGTTCACCAATTGGTTGTAAAGAGCCTCGTACTCCGACACCATCCTCTCAACGCTAAACCGCTCCTCAAACACCTGCCGCACCCCAGCTCGGTCAAGGGATCCCACCTTTTCTACTGCCTCCACTGCCTCCTCCACCGAGTCCACAATAAAGCCGGAGCGGCGGTCGGCCATCACTTCTGGCACCGAGCCAAAGCGAGTGGCAATCACCGGCGTGCCACAGGCCATCGCTTCAATCATTACCAGCCCAAAGGGTTCCGGCCAGCGGATGGGAAACAGCACCGCATAGGCCTTGCCCAAGAACTCGCTCTTCTCTTGCTCGGTGATTTCCCCCACGATCTCCACATTGGGGTGGCGGCTGGCCAAAGGCTTAATCTCTAACTCATAGTACTGGCGATCCACGGCGTCAATCTTGATAGCAGCTTTCAGCGGCATCCCGGCCCGCGCGGCAATTTCAATGGCCGTGTCCAGCCCTTTCTCCGGCGAGACCCGGCCCAGAAAAGCCAGGTAATCTCCCTTTTCTGGATAGAAACGGTGCAGATTCAGGGGCAAACCATGATAGACTGTCCCCACCCAGCGCGCCTGGGGCAGGGGCCGCCGCTGGGCATTGGAGATGGAGACCACCGGGATGTCCTGAAACTCGGTGTAGAGCGGCTGCAGCTCCGGAATGTCCAGCCGCCCGTGCAGGGTGGCCAAAAAAGAGACTTGGGGATGGCGGCGGGCCAGGGCGTAGGGGTAGTAGTCAATGTGGCCGTGGATGATGTCAAACTCATCGGCCATCTGAAAGGCTTTCTCTACCATCAGGATGTGGGGCGCCACCGTGTCGATGGCCGTGGGATCCAAGCGCAAAGCCCGCTCCCGAAAAGGGATCAGGCGAGCTTGGGTTTGGGAGTCGCCGCTGGCAAATAGGGTCACCTCGTGCCCGCGCCGCACCAGCTCTTCGGTTAGCCAGGACACCACTCGCTCGGTGCCGCCGTAGAGCTTGGGGGGCACGCTCTCATGCAAAGGGGCAATCTGAGCAATGCGCATAGCCATCCTCCGCACTCAATCTTGACGTTAACCGTTTAGGGCTGCCTGCCGGGCTGAGGTCAACGGTATTTCCAGGCGCTGACCGTAGGAGCACCGGTTGCCCAGAGCAAACTTCAGAGCCAAATCAAGGGCAGGCTCCAGCTTCTATCCTATCCAGACAAGCCTGTTGGATGGGTTCCCCAGAAAGGGCTATTGCCGGGAACCGCACTGCCGGTGCGAATGAGCCACGTTCGGTTGCCGCTGCCATGGGGGCAGGCATAATGGGAAGACGCCATCTTGCCTGCGGTGGTTCTCCGTTGTGAGGGTTTGCCCACATCCATTCATGCTGGAGCACGACATTGTCATCGTTGGCGGGGGGCTGGCCGGTTGCCGGGCGGCTTTGGAGGCCATGCGGCGGGATCCCGGCCTCGACCTGGCCTTGGTATCCAAAACCCATCCGATTCGCAGCCACTCGGTAGCAGCGCAGGGGGGCATTGCCGCTGCCCTGCAAAATGTCGATCCGCGAGATTCCTGGGAAGCCCATGCCTTCGATACCGTCAAGGGATCCGATTATCTGGCGGATCAGGATGCGGTGGAGATTCTGGCCCGAGAAGCCCCTGAGGTGATTATCGATCTGGAGCACTTGGGGGTTTTGTTCTCCCGCCTGCCGGATGGCCGCATTGCCCAGCGGGCCTTTGGGGGACACAGCCACCCGCGCACCTGTTATGCCGCCGACAAAACCGGGCACGCCATTTTGCACGAGTTGGTGAGCAACCTCCAGCGTTTTGGGGTCAAGCTCTACAGCGAATGGTATGTGCTGGAGCTCATTCTGGAAGAAAACCAGGTCAAGGGAGTGGTGATGCTGGAGCTGGCCAGCGGACGGCTGGAGGTGGTGCGGGCCAAGGCAGTCATGTTGGCCACGGGCGGCTATGGGCGCATCTACAACTCCACCTCCAACGACTTTGCCTCGACCGGCGACGGCATGGCGATGGTGGCGCGGGCCGGCCTGCCTCTGCAGGATATGGAGTTTGTGCAGTTTCATCCCACGGGCCTGTATCCGGTGGGGGTGTTGATCTCGGAGGCGGTGCGCGGGGAGGGGGCTTATCTGATCAACGGGAAAGGAGAGCGCTTTATGGCTGCCTATGCCCCCAGCCAGATGGAGTTGGCCCCCCGGGATATCACGTCGCGGGCGATTGTTACGGAGGTGCGGGCCGGACGCGGGATCGACGGAAAAGATTTTGTCTATTTGGATCTGCGGCATCTGGGGGCAGAAACCATTCACATGCGGCTGCCCTTTTGTTGGGAGGAGGCCCATCGCCACCTGGGCATCGATGCGGTTGTGGATCCCATTCCGGTGCGACCGACGGTGCACTACTGCATGGGCGGGATCCCGGTGACGGTGGATGGGCAGGTGCTGCGGGATGCCCATACCCGCGTGGAAGGGCTGTTTGCTGCCGGTGAAACGGCCTGTGTTTCGGTGCATGGGGCCAACCGGCTGGGCAGCAACTCTCTTCTGGAGTGCGTGGTCTTCGGGCGGCGCACAGGGGCAGCTATGGTAGAAGCCGTCAGGGGGCGAGCCTTGCCGAAGTTGGACGAGGGATCCCTGCTCAACCAGGCCGCCGAGCGGATCGCCAGGCTGCTGGAGCGATCCGGGGCAAGCCGCATTGATCAGGTGCGGCGGCAGTTTCAAGATTGCATGACCGAGCATTGTGGGGTCTATCGCAGCGAATCGGTTCTTCAAGAAGGGATCCAAAAATGGCACCGGATCCGCCGGCGTTACGAGCAGGATTTGCGCCTGGACGATCGGGGCAGCGTGTGGAACACCGAGCTCATCGAAGCCCTGGAGCTGGACAACCTCATGACGGTGGGGGCCTTGATCCTCGCCAGCGCTCTGGAACGGCGGGAAAGTCGCGGCTCCCACGCGCGGGAAGACTATCCCCAGCGGGATGATCAACGGTTTTTACAGCACACCTTGGCCGCTTTTCGCGAGGGATCCCCCCAGATCAGCTATCGTCCCGTGGTGATCACCCGCTTTCTTCCTCAGGAGCGGAAATACTAACTTTCCAGAGGTATCCCAAGCCGATTAGGATCGCCCCATCGAGTTTTTCCACGGCTATACCTACTCCGGCCACCCGGTTGCCAGTGCCGCCGGCTTGGCCACCCTGAACCTGTATCAAGAAGAAGGCTTGTTGGAGCGGGCCGCCAGCCTCGCCCCCCTCTGGGAAGAAGCTCTCCATTCTCTGCGGGGCTTGCCCCATGTCATCGATGTGCGCAACCTCGGCTTGGTGGGGGCCATTGAACTGGAAGGGATCCCTGGCCGACCGACAGCGCAGGCTTTTGAAGCTTTCTTACGCTGCTACGAACGGGGCGTGCTGATCCGCACCACAGGTGATACCATCGCCCTTTCCCCACCTTTGATCATCGAGGAAACCCACATTGAACGCTTGGTCGCCACCTTGAGGCAAGTCCTTCAAGAGCTGCCCTAGGGAGTTGGGGCGCTCCTTTGGTTGGCCGTCGGCGTTGGCGAAGGGCTGGGAGTAGGACTGGGGCTAGGCGAAGGCGATACCGAGGGAAAGGGATTGGGGGTGCCGGCTGGCGTTGGTGAAGGGGAAGGGCTGGGCGCAGGCAACACCCGCAGAGGAGCCTTGGCGGAGGCGATGCGGCCTTGGGTATCTGCCACCATCGCCGTCACTTCATACTCCCCGGTGGGAGCAGAAGCGGGAATGGTAATGGGGATGGTGCCAATGCAGGTTTTGCTGTTGGCCTGACAGCCGACGGCAGCGGCGGTGAAATCAAACGTCAGCGTGAGAGGGTTCCGCCGGATTTCCACCCGGAAGCTGATGCCAGCTCCCAAACCCGCAGGAGTTGTCACGGCCACCAAGACATTAAAAGGAACCGTCTGTCGCGCGTCCGCCAGCGATACCACGGCAATCGAAGGTGGCTCCGCCGAGAAGGATGCGGTGGGGGAAGGACTGGGGAACGGATTCAAGAGTGGAGTGGGGGTCGGGGTGAGCAGAGGCGTCGGGACGGGAGTGAGCGTCGGGAGGGGACTGGGGACGAGAAAAGGCGTGGGCGTCGGTGCCACAACCGTTACCGGCACAGGAGTAATGGTAACCGAGGGTTGCTCGCGGCCATCTTCTTGGCAGGCCACCAGTGACAACGACACAAAAGCGGCTACACTGGCTTTCATCGCAGAGATTGCCAACATCCAGCTCTGACGGAACCTAGGGGGCTGCTGTTTCATGGGCTTTAGCTCCTCACAACACGAGCTTGGGGGTTTGTTAGGAAAACCGAGTCTCGGCAGCGTTCAACTCAAAAACCCGCACCGTCCTGCTCCCTCAACCGCGAAAGCAGAGTCTCGCAAGTGCTCCTAACACTATAGATAGAGCCTCAATTTTTTGCAAACACTATGGGTGTCACCAATCGCATGGGATCCGCCTTGGCGGTGAGATCTCAAGAGCGCTCGGGTTAGACTGATAAGTGCCACAGCAAGAGGGGATCCATGGCAGCAAAGGTGGAAGCAGAACCATCGCCAGCTCAGGAAGGGCCCAAAGAGGCCTGCGGCGTGTTCGGCATTTTGGCCCCCGGCGAGGAGGTGGCCAAGCTGACCTACTTTGGGCTGTTTGCCCTGCAGCACCGCGGCCAGGAATCGGCGGGGATTGCCACCTTTGAGGGGGCCTTTTGCCGAGTCCACAAGGCAATGGGGCTGGTTTCCCAAGTGTTTGACGAGGTGAACTTAGGCCAGCTCAGCGGCGATCTGGCAGTAGGCCACACCCGCTACTCCACTACGGGATCCAGCCGCATGGCCAACGCCCAGCCGGTGATTGTGGAAACCCGCTTGGGGCCGCTGGCTTTGGCTCACAATGGGAACTTGGTCAATGCCGAAGAGCTGCGCAGAGAACTGGAAGCTGCCGAGTGCCACCTCACCGGTAGCACCGACTCGGAATGTATTGCCCACACCATTGCCCAGGCAGTGAACCAAGGTCAAGACTGGGTGGGAGCCACCTGTCAAGCTTTGCGCCGCTGCCGCGGGGCTTTCAGTCTGGTTATCGGCACGCCAGAGGGTCTGATTGGGGCGCGGGATCCCTACGGCGTGCGTCCGCTGGTGTTGGGGCTTTTGAGCAGCAACCCCGCCAGACAGGAGCTGCTGCAACCGCAGAGGCTGGGGATCCTCTGCAGCGACGGCACGCTCAACCACCCAGAAGCCCAGCCACTGCACTACGTGTTGGCTTCGGAAACCTGTGCTTTGGATATCATTGGAGCGGATTATCTGCGCCAGGTGGAGCCGGGGGAGCTGGTGTGGATTGACCGTCAAGGGCTGCAATCGCTGCGCTGGGCCGAGGCCACCCCCAAACTGTGCATCTTTGAGATGATCTACTTTGCCCGCCCCGACAGTTGCATGCACGGGGAGAGCCTCTACTCCTACCGGGTGCGGCTGGGAGAACAACTGGCCAAAGAAGCTCCGGCAGAGGCCGACTGGGTGATCTCGGTGCCCGACTCCGGCACACCGGCAGCCATTGGCTATGCCCGCCAACTGGGGATCCCCTACACGGAAGGGCTGATTAAAAACCGCTATGTGGGCCGCACCTTTATTCAGCCCACCCAGTCGATGCGGGAGCGGGGCATTCGCATGAAGCTCAACCCCCTCGAAGACGTGCTGCGGGGGCAGCGGATTGTGATTGTAGACGACTCGATTGTGCGGGGCACCACCAGCCAGAAGATCGTCAAAGCCCTGCACCAGGCAGGAGCTACGGAGGTCCACATGCGCATCTCCAGCCCCCCCGTTACCCATCCCTGCTTCTACGGCATTGACACCGACAGCCAAGACCAGCTCATTGCCGCCAAGTATTCGGTAGCAGAAATTGCCGAGAAAATCGGGGTGGACTCATTGGCCTACTTGAGCTGGGAAGGCATGCTGGCCGCCACAGGTCGGGATCCCAATTCCTTTTGCTCGGCTTGCTTTACCGGCCACTACCCCATCCCCATTCCTGAGGGGCTGAAGCGCTCCAAGCTGGCTTTGGAAACGGTAGCCAGCCGCAAAGATCGCTAGCAAATGCTGGAGAGTCTGCAGAGGGGGTCTGAGAGCACGCTATGACCTTGCGCCTGCGACAACTGGGGGATCCCATCCTGACGCAGGTGGCTGAGCCGGTCGCCGAGTTTGGGACGCCGGCTTTGCAAAGCCTAATTGAAGAGATGCTCGCCACTTTGAAAGAGGCGCAAGGGGTGGGTCTGGCCGCCCCTCAGGTGGGATCCCCTCTCCAGATCCTCATCGTGGCTTCCCGTCCCAACCCTCGCTATCCCGATGCACCCCAGATGGAGCCCCTGGTCATGATTAACCCCCGTCCCTTGGCCTTGAGTGACGAGCAGGTGTTGGGGTGGGAGGGCTGCTTGAGCGTGCCCAACTGCCGCGGCCTGGTGGCCCGTGCCCGCGAGGTGGAGGTGGAGTATTACACCCCTGCGGGATCGCGGCAGCAGGTGGTCTGGCGAGACTTTCCGGCCCGCATCTTCCAGCACGAATACGATCACCTCTTGGGCCGGTTGTTCCTGGATCGGCAGCCGCAGCAACTGCTTTCTGAGGCCGACTACCAAGCCCGGATTTTGGCCCAGCCCCCTGCCTGAGGATCCCTATGCCCTACCTGGTCATCTACGACGGCCTGTGCAACCTTTGCGCCAATGGGGTCAAGCTTTTAGAGCAACTGGATCGCGGCCAGCAGTTTCGCTACGCCCCCATGCAAGACACGGCCACCCTGGCCCAATGGGGGATCCCACCCGAGCAGATGGAACTGGGGATGATCCTGATCGACCTGGAGCAGCCAGAGCGCCGCTGGCAGGGATCCGACGCCGTCGAACACATTGCCGCCCTCTTGCCCAGCGGATCCCTGTGGCTGGCCCTCTACCGCAACCTCCCCGGCCTCAGGCTTTTGGGAGACTGGGGCTACGCCCAGATCCGGGATCACCGCTACGAGTGGTTTGGCCGCCGCGACACCCTTTATCTACCTGCTGCCTGCGAGCGTTGCCGGGATCCCCTGGCCCAGACCGACTGAGGCATGGGTAGCTGAAACGGTTCGTTATGTTGTTACTGCTACACAACGCAGTCGCAAACGCACCGGCAGCGCGGAGTGCCTAGAGAACGTCTTAATCGAGTTTGAAATAACCATCAATTCAATTGTCTAGCACAAGGGATCCCTTTTCCAGGTTTGAACTCCTCTTCTCAAGCCTGGCGTGCTTGAAATGCTCTAGACAATCTTAAGACTCGATTAAGACTGGCTTCCTGGAGAGAACCCCTCAAGTTTGACTTGAGCTCTCTCCAGGGTCAAGGTAAAAATAGAGACGAAGCTAGCCAACAGGGGGTGGGCCGTGGCTACAAGAGACTGTGGACAGGCTGAAGCTGAGGGAGTTGCCGGTGGTTCAGAAGCCGTTCAGTTAGTTCCTAGAAGGGGGGATCTCGTTAGCGGAAATGGAGCTATGGGAAGTTTTGGCGAAAGAAGCAGAAAGCTTTTTCTACAGACAATGCTACAACCCCTGGATTGGGAAGTGCAGTTTGCGGTTTGGAAAACCCTACTGAACTCTGGCATCCCTCAACTGGTGCAAGTAGCAAAAAGATATCCCGTTCCCCTACGTCCAGTTGGAAACCCTGAAGAGAGATATCGAGCCGGGGAGCGGGACTTTCGCTGGGCAGATCTGAGGGGGGGCAACCTCAGCCGGCTAGATCTAAGGGGGCTCGACTTAAGCGGGGCCAGTTTAGTTCGGGCAAGGCTGAGCCAGGTCAATCTAAGCCACACCAGCCTGATTGGAGCCAACCTCAGCCAGGCAGACCTCAGCGGCGCAGATCTGAGAGGAGCCAACTTAAAGGGAGCTAACCTGATGGGGGCCAATCTCATTGGCGCCAACTTGCAAGGAGCCAATCTGGCAGACGCCAACCTGAAGTGGGTCGTCATTTCCCCCGAAACGCAAATTGACCGCAAGTGGCGGCTGGTCTGGGAAATTGTCAACGGCCACGCTCAGGGAAAAAACCTAGCTCAGGCAGACTTGAGCGGGGCAGACCTGGATTGGGCTGACCTGAGGGGGGCCAACTTGGCGCAAGCAGACCTAAGGGGGGCAAGGCTTGTCGGTGCTAACTTGCAGGAAGCCGACCTCCAGGGAGCCGACCTCCGGTGGGCCAGCTTGGAGGGAGCCAACCTCAGTCGGGCCGATTTGGGCGCAGCTTGCCTGCAACTGGCCAGCCTGCGGGGAGCTATCCTTTCCCCCGAAACTCAAATTGACCGCAAGTGGCGGCTGGTCTGGGAAATTGTCAACGACCACGCTCAGGGGAAAAACCTAGCTCAGGCAGACTTGAGCGGGGCAGACCTGGATTGGGCTGACCTGAGGGGGGCCAACTTGGCGCAAGCAGACCTAAGGGGGGCAAGGCTTGTCGGTGCTAACTTGCAGGAAGCCGACCTCCAGGGAGCCGACCTCCGGTGGGCCAGCTTGGAGGGAGCCAACCTCAGTCGGGCCGATTTGGGCGCAGCTTGCCTGCAACTGGCCAGCCTGCGGGGAGCTATCCTTTCCCCTGAAACCCAAATTGACCGCAAGTGGCGGCTGGTCTGGGAAATTGTCAACGGCCACGCTCAGGGAAAAAACCTAGCTCAGGCGGACTTGAGCGGGGCAAACTTGAGCTGGGCAAATCTGAGCGGGATCAGGCTCCCTGGCGTGAGCTTGGTGGGAGCCGACCTGAGCGGGGCCAACCTCTGCGGCGTAGACCTACAGTGGGCAGAGTTGAGCAAAGCCAATCTAAGCCAGGCGGATCTGAGGGGGGCCAACTTAAACCAAGCGGATCTCAGCGGGGCAGACCTAAGCGGTGCCAACCTCAGTGGAAGCAGCTTGATCAAGGCCGAACTAGCCCAGGCCAAACTTGTGGGGGCCAAGTTGACGCAAGCCAACCTCGTCGGAGCCAAGCTGAGACGGGCTAAACTCAACGGCGCGGATCTAAGGGGGGCCAGCCTCATCGGGGCCGACCTCAGCGAAGCCAAACTGGGCAAGACGGACCTGAACTTGCCTAGCTTGAGATGGACGGTGATTTCTGTAGAGGCCAGTCCGGAGAGTAGCTGGTGGTTCATGATTTTCCATGCTGGCGCCCATACGCAGGAGCTGAGCCAAACAGACTTGAGAGGGGCGGACTTGAGAAAGGCCAACCTCAGCCGGGCAGACCTCAGCGGGGTAAGGCTCAGTGGAGCTAACCTAAGCCAGGCTTATTTGATTGGGGCAGATCTAAGCGAGGCCAGCCTAGGTGGAGCCAATCTAAAGAGGGCCAAGCTGGGCGAGGCCAACCTAACCCACGCCGATCTCGGTGGAGCCAAGCTGAGTAGGGCCTATCTGGCCGGAGCCAACCTCAGCGGTGCCGACCTGAGGGGGGCAGATCTGGAGCTGGCCAGTCTGCAGCGGGTGATCCTTTCTCCTGCAACCCAGATCGAGGCCAAGTGGCGTCTGGTGTGGGAGATCGTCAACGGTCAAGCCTCCAAGAGAAACTTGAGTGGGGTTGACCTGAGCGGCGCTAACTTGAATTGGGCCAAGCTCAACGGGGTGCAACTGGTCGGGGCAAACCTAAGTGGAGCCAGCCTCATTGGAGCGGATCTAGGAGGATCCAACCTCAGCCAAGCCAATCTGAGGAAGGCCAATTTGAGCTACGCCAACTTGGAGGGATCCAACCTAGACAATGCCATCCTGGAAGGCGCAAAACTTGATTTTCAGTGGCAGTGGATCTGGCTCTCCCTTTGGTTCAAAGGTTTGGCGAGCATCTGGTTTGGTTACCCCAGTACCCCTCAACTGCCTCCTCCTGCTACGTCGGATCCCAATCGGCGTCTCCCAGCCGAGAAGAACAAGGAGAAGTGAACGCTTCTGTTCTTTGGCTAGGGCCACGCAGGTTTGTATCCTAGCAAACACTTTTTGATCCAAGAGAGCTGCTTTAGGATAGAGGCGTGGCCTTGCTATGGCGGGATTCTGGAGATTTTTGGATGAAGCCTGCTTTAAAAAGTAAGGAGACTTTGAAGCAGCCTTTGCTGAGCTAAGGGCTTTGGTAGGGGATAGTGCGAAGATAGAGATGGCCCAAGTGCTCCTCGGTCAAAAAACAGAGGGCACCCATAGCCAGGTGAGGTGAAGCAAGAAAGACTCTAACTTTAGGAGGAGAGAATGTCGCACTTCACGTACATCCAAACTCAGTTTAAGAACCGAGAGGCTTTGATAAAGGCTCTAAACGATGTTGGCTACTCTCACATAGAAGAGGGATCCGACCTTCCTCTATATGGCTACCGAGGCGATAGGCGACCTCAGACGGCAGACATTGTTATCCGAAGAAAGCACTTAAGTGCTGCTAGCAACGATATTGGCTTTAAGTGGAAGGGCGATCACTACGAGGCAATAATCTCTGAATATGACCGCCAGGTCTTTCCCGACTTTATCCCCAAAATTCAGCGCAGGTATGCTTATCACGCCGTCCTTGCAACGGCAGCGGAGAAGGGGTTTACCGTAGAGTCGGAATCTGTGGACGAAAAAGGGCAAGTCAGAATTGTATTGGGGCGTTGGGCCTGAGGAGGAATCGTGGCGGAATATCAACAGGTTGAATACATCATCGACAAAGATGGCAACGTGATTGAGCGCGTGCTTAATGTCAAAGGCAAGGGCTGCCTTGACCTAACTGAGGAAATAGAAAGGGCATTGGGCACAGTTCAAAAAAGGGAGCTGTTGCCTGAATATGACCAGGCCCCAGTCATAGAAGGAGATGTCCAGCGTCAGGTAGAGCGTTTATGAATGCCCCAAACCCCTTTCTGGATCCCTTGTCTGGTTTAACCAAAGGGATCCAAAGGACTCTGGCTAGGATTCCATTTTGGAGTGAAATGAAAAGTCATGATACCCTGCTGCGCAATCTCATGCAGGCTGCCGGTATCTCAACCTGGCGAGAGCTTCGACAAAAGGCCAAACTGAGTCGAGGAGCCCTAAATGCCCTGAGAACTGGCCAGGCCGAAAAGCTGAAGTTAGCCGATCTCAATCGAGCGGCCAGCATTTTGCAAGTGCCCTTGCCGAGCCTTATTCAAGATTTCAGCGGAATCGAGCTAGCATTGGAGCCTGCAGAAACGGCTCAGGAAGTGCAGCGGCTGCACAAACAGCTAGAACAGCAGGAAGGGCAATTGCGCCATCAAATCCGCGCCGAACTAGTGGAAAAGCTCAAGCCTCTTTTGATGCAATACCCCACCCTGCAGCAGGTTGTGCAGAGGCGACCGGATTACCCTGCCCAGCAAGTCTTGGCTTTGCTGAACTGTCTGGGCAACTTGTTGGAAGACTGGCAGTTGG
This sequence comes from Synechococcus sp. H55.7, assembly GCF_047462395.1. Lineage (NCBI taxonomy): Bacteria > Bacillati > Cyanobacteriota > Cyanophyceae > Synechococcales > Synechococcaceae > Synechococcus > Synechococcus sp. H55.7. The sequence goes on along the minus strand of NZ_JANSJD010000021.1, from coordinate 39,661 downwards.
AAACCATTGGCCAGGTGTGGCAACAGGTGGCCTATGACCCAGAAAGCCACCAGGCAGATGAGGAGGATATCCAGGCGGGCGAGCCGGTCTACGTTCGCTTTGTGGGCTATCGACTTAGGGATCAAGTTTTAGTTCGAGCCAAAGTCAGTCGCACTCTACCTTCCTTGGCAGCATGACGACGTTGGCTATTGATTTTGGCACTTCCAATACGGTGGTCTGTGCCTATCAAAATCGAAAGCCCATTGTGATCGACATACCAGGGATCACCCACCGCTACGACGGCAGCCCGCCTCTAATTCCCTCGGTTCTCTTTGTCGGCCAAAACCAGCAATTTTTGATTGGGGCACCTGCCCAGGCCAAACGGGATCCCAAGCGCCTATTCAAAGGCTTTAAGCGGGATCTCTCTCAACAATTCCAGCCGGCCCCAACCTATGTGGATGGACAGGCCTACACAGCCCAAGAGGCCACGCGGATCTTTCTGCAGCAGCTTCTTGCCAAACTCAAGGCGGAGGGCTGGCAGCCCGATAAGGTGATCTTGACCGTGCCGGTGGGAGCCTACGAGGCCTATTTGCACAACCTGCAAGAGGTGTTTGGCTCCCTAGGGATCCAACAGGTTGTGTTCCTCGACGAGTCCACCGCGGCTGCTTTGGGTTACGGGGTGCAGGAACCGGGATCCCTGATTTTGGTGGTCGATTTGGGGGGCGGAACTCTCGACCTCTCTTTGGTCAAAATCTTGAAGCCAAAGCAGGGCACTGCTTACCGAGCTGAGGTCATTGCCAAAACTGACCGGGCCTATGGCTGTGGCGGCGTCGATATCGATATCTGGATTGCCGAATGGCTGCTGGAGCAGTTGGGCCGCAAGCGACAGCAGGTTCCGGCCAGCAGCTTCCAGGTTTTGTGCGAGGTTGCCGAGCGGCTCAAGATCCGCCTCTCCAGCCATTCTCAGGCCAGCGAGGCCTGGCTGGATGAAGACTCCTTTGAGACCCACACTTTAATGCTTCAGCGCGAACAACTCCAGGAGCTGTTGGAAGAGCGCGGCCTGCTGACGCGGCTAAGAGAAGCCATCGATGAGGTCATCGAGAAAGCCCACAACAAAGGGATCTCTAAACGAGATATCCACCAGGTGGTGTTGGTGGGTGGCACCAGCCTCATTCCAGGGGTGCAGCATCAGGTCATTAGCCTCTTTGGCCGCGACAAGGTTAAGTACCACAAGCCGTTTGAGGCAGTGGCCCACGGCGCTCTGGCCTTCACCCAGTTTGCCCGCCTTCAAGATCATCTCCGCCATACCTACGCCCTGCGGCTCTGGAATCCCTATTTGCAGGCGCCCGACTTTTTCCCTCTCTTTAAGAGCGGCACGGCCTATCCTGCCACGGTGGAACTGCCTCCCTTGCAGGCTAACGCCAATGGACAAAGCCACATCAACCTGGTGGTTGGTGAGATGGCCGAGGAAGGGGCAACCGAGGTTGTTTACGGTCCCGACGGTCGGATGCAGATTCGCAACAGCAGCGCAGCTTCTAGCTTTCGTCCCCTTGGGAGCCACAAGCAGCTTTCCATTCCTCTCAAGCCCCCAGGGCAGGTAGGAGTGGATCGTTTGCAGGTCACCTTTGCCGTCGATGCTGGGCGAACTTTGCGGGTAACGGTAGTAGATTTGCAAACTCAAAAGACCCTTATGCAGCAGCAGGTGGTTGGGAGGTTAACTTGAGGTTAGGGATGGCGGAAAACTTTGATCCCGTTCTGGGTGGGCAGCAATTGGCCGGCTCCGATCCGGTCATGGGAGGCTGGGTAGCCGTTGAGCAAGCCCTAGACAGTCCGGATCCCAAGGTGAGAATCCAAGCAATCAAGGGTGCTCTGAAGTACGGATCCAGAGGGGCCGAGCTTGTTATCCAGGCCATGCGAAATGATCCCAACTGGGAGGTGCAGTTTGCGGCTTGGGAGACGCTGCTGGAAGCGGAGGATCCGCAGCACGTGCAGGTGGCAAGGTCCTATCGCCTTCCCCTCCGACAGGTTGGAGATGTCCGAGCAAGGTATGAAGCGGGAGAGCGAGATTTCCGCTGGGCCCAGCTAAGCAGGGCTGACCTGAGCGGGGCCAACCTGAGCGGGACCAACCTGAGCGGGGCCAACCTGAGCGAGGCTGACCTGAGCGGGGCCAACCTGAGCGGGGCGGACCTGAGCAGGGCTAACTTGATCTTGGCCAAGCTGAGCGGGGCCAACCTGAGCGGGGCGGACCTGAGCAGGGCTAACTTGATCTCGGCCAAGCTGAGCGGGGCCAACCTGAACCAAGCCAAGCTGAGCGGGGCCGACCTGAGCGGGGCCAAGCTGTGGCAAGCCAACCTGAGCAGGGCTGACCTGAGCAGGGCCAACCTGAACTGGGCCGACCTGAGCGGGGCGAACCTGAGGGGAGTGAATCTTCAGGGATCCGACTTGCACCGGGCCACGTTGAAGGGGACTCTGGTCTCTGCCGAGACGCAGATGGATCCCAAGTGGCGGCTGGTCTGGGAAATTGTCAACGGTCAGGCGAATGCCAAGAACCTGAGCGGGGCCGACCTGAGTGGAGCCGACCTGAGCGGGGCCGACCTGAGCGGGGCCAACCTGAGCGGGACCAACCTGAGCGGGGCCAACCTGAGCGAGGCCAAGCTGTGGCAAGCCAACCTGAGTGGGGCCGACCTGTGGCAAGCCAACCTGAGTGGGGCCGAGCTAAGGGAAGCAAACCTGGACGGCACGGATCTGAGAGGAGCAAACCTAAAGGGCGCAAAACTAAGTCCCGGCTGGAATCGATTTGTCGACTTGAGCAGGGCCATCCTCCCCGACGGAACCATCCATCCCTAGCCGGATCCCTTTGCTAGACTACCTACAGCTAGCAGCTAGATCCATGAGTTCCTTAGATCTCGCCTTTGCCAGCAATCACCAAGACATTCTCACGCTGCTGGACTTGGTGGTTCGCGCTCGCTACCCTTTGATCTACCTGGTTACTCCCGAAGAAGCCCCAGCAGAGGAGCTGCTACAAGTTCTGGCCGATTCTCTCAAACCCAAGCGCAAACTCCTAATCTGGGATATCGTCTCTGGCTGGTCAGACAACGGCCAAAACAAAGGTCAATTGATGCCTGCTCTGGGCCGCATCGGCGCTATCAAAGAGGACGAGGCGGTTATTTGTGTTCTCAAGGATCTAAACCCTACCCTGAGAAATCCAGAACGCTCAGATAACTATCCCGTTATCCGCTACCTAAAAACCCTGGCCAGAGAGAGCCGCCACAGCCGCAAGTCCATCATCCTCCTAGGCCAAGAAGCCGTTGTCCCTGCCGAGCTGCGCGAGGAAATTGTAGTCTATGATTTTCCCCTGCCCAGCATCGACGAAATTGAGCGGATCGTTACCCGCGCGATCCCTGCCCGTCAACTGGAGCTAAGCGGCCCAGCGCGGGAACAACTGGTTCGAGCCTGTCAAGGGCTGACCCGGCAGCGCATTGAGCGGATCCTGGCCCGCGCCCTAGCCGCCAAAGGCAAGGTCAGCGAGGGCGATATTGACCTGGTTCTGGAAGAGAAAAAGCAATACATCCGCCAGACGGAAATCCTGGAGTTTTACAACCCCTCCGAGACCCTGCAAAATGTCGGCGGCCTGGAAAACCTCAAAGCCTGGATTCGCCAGCGCCGCAACAGCTTTAGTGCCCAGGCCCGCGACTATGGCTTGCCCAGCCCCAAGGGCATTTTGCTGGCCGGGATCCAGGGTACCGGCAAGTCCCTCTGTGCCAAAACCATAGCCCGCGAGTGGCGCATGCCCTTGCTCCGGCTGGATGTGGGGCGACTCTTCGGCGGGATCGTCGGCGAAAGTGAAAGCCGCGTGCGCCAGATGATCCAAATTGCCGAAGCTATGGCCCCCTGTGTTTTGTGGATTGATGAGTTGGATAAGGCCTTTGGCGGCGTCAACAGCGAGTTTTCAGGAGATTCGGGCACCAGCAAGCGGGTCTTCGGCAGCCTAATTACCTGGATGCAGGAAAAAACCAAACCCGTTTTTATTGTTGCCACCGCCAATAATGTCCGCATCTTGCCGGCTGAGTTGCTGCGCAAAGGCCGGTTTGATGAGATTTTCTTTGTCAATTTGCCCAACCAACGGGAGCGGGAGGAGATCTTCCAAGTCCACATCCAGCGGTTGCGGCCCAACCGCTTGCGGGATTTCTCCTACCCTGAGCTGGCCATGGCCAGCGAAGATTTCAGCGGGGCAGAAATTGAACAGACCATCTACGATGCCATGCACATGGCCTTCAACCAGGATCCACCCCGCGAGTTTACCCAGGAGGACATCCTCAGCGCCATTCGCCAAACCGTTCCTCTGGCCGCCATCGCCCGCGACCAGATTCAGGACTTAAAGGCATGGGCTGCCGAGTCCGGGGCGCGCACAGCCTCCCAAGACCAACAGCTTGTGCAGGAGCTGCGAACGCTGGTGCAAAAAAGAGGGCTGGGCCCCATCGAAGTCGACAGCCCTTCTTCGTTTTTCCCCTCCTAAGTTCTCAGTCCTGGTCTTCTGGCGGGATGTAGCAGCCCTACCAAAACCATTAGCTCCCCAGGGATCCAACAGACAGCGGCTGCTTTGGGCTACGGGATCCCTGATTTTGGTGGTCGATTTGGGGGCTGGAAGCTTACCGAGCTGAAGTAATTGCCAAAACTGACCGGGCCTATGGCTTATGCAGCAGCAGGTAGTTGGAAGGTTAACTTGAGGTGTAGGGATGGCGGAAACCTTTGATCCTGTTCTGGGTGGGCAGCAACTGGCCGGCTCCGATCCAGTCATGGGAGGCTTGGTGGCTATTGAGCAAGACCTAGCCAGTCCCGATCTGGAAGTGCGAATCCGAGCGATTGAGGAAGCGCTCCAATATGGCGAAAAAGGGGCTCAACTTGTTATCCAAACCGTCATGCAAAAAGGTTTGGCTTGGAAAGTTCAATTTGCAGCCTGGAAAACACTGCTGGAGTCAGCGGATCCGGAGCTTGTGCAGGTAGCAAAAGCGCATCCGCTTCCTCTCCGTAAAGTCGAAGATATCCAAGCCAGATACAGAGCCGGAGAGCGAGACTTCCGCTGGGCTGACCTGAGGGGAGCCAGTCTAGATAGGCTTGACTTAAGTGGGGCAGACTTGAGGGGAGCCGACCTAGGGAAAGGAGAGGGGGGGGGAGCAGCCCGTCTGTACCAGGCTGACCTGAGCCGGGCTGATCTGAGCTGGGCTAACCTGAGCGAGGTATACCTAGAGGGGGCCAACCTAAGCCGGGCAAACTTGAAAGCAGCACGCCTGAGCAGGGCCAAGCTAAGCCGCGCAAACCTGAGTGCAGCATACCTAGGCGAGGCCGACTTAGAGGGGGCCGATTTGCGCTCCGCAAACCTAAGCCGAGCCTACTTAAGGGGAGCGAACCTGGACAACGCCAACTTAACCGAAGCCGATCTGAGTGAAGCTAACCTGGAGGGGGTCAACCTCAGGCAAGCCAACTTGAGGGGGGTTAACCTGAGCCGGATACGTCAGGCATGTCTGAGAGGATCCAACCTGAGCGGAGCTAACCTAAACGGAACATATCTGCGAGGGGTCGATCTAAGCGAGGCCAGCTTGGCCCAGACCTATCTGAGAGGATTAGACCTCAGTGGGGCCAACCTCAGCGGAGCCAACCTGAGCCGGGCCAATTTGAAGCAGGCTAACTTGAGAGCAGCCAACCTCAACGGAGCCAACTTGAGCGGGGCTGACCTGAGCCAGGCTGATCTCAGCGGAGCCAACTTGAGCGGGGCCGACTTGAGCCGGGTCAGCCTAGAGGGATCCCTAGTCTCTGCCGAAACGCAGATGGATCCCAAGTGGCGGCTGGTCTGGGAGATTGTTAACGGCCAGGCTGATGTGAAAAACCTCAGCGGGGCCGACTTAAGGGCAGCAGACCTGAGGGGGGCAAACCTGGAAGGAGCCGACCTGGGCGGGGCAGACCTGCAGGAGGCAGACTTGCTGAACGTTTCTCTCAAAGGAGCAAACCTAAAGGGCGCAAAACTAAGTCCCGGCTGGGATCGATTTGTCGACTTGAGCGGGGCCATCCTCCCCGACGGAACCATCCATCCCTAGCAGGCCCGACTAATGTTCAGCTTCACCGAGGTGGGTCTAGATCGGAATGACCGTAATCCCACTTTCCAAAACACGTTATCGATGGTTTGGGTATTTTCCGTATCTTTAACTACAGATTTTTCGGTAGGATTGATCGTGTAGAGCTCCTGATGCTGGAGAGCAGCCTCATGAATGCAGCCGCTGAAAGGGGTGGGGTGAGTCTCCTTGCCCGCCATCGCCACAACATGGCAGCTTCCCTGGCCCATCGTTTGGCAGCAGCCAGAGCGGCCAACAACACCCGCTTGGTGGAATTGTTAGAGCAAGAGGAGCGGCAACTGGCAGCCGAGTACGGCAGCAGGGATCCTTCCTCTCCAGCGCTGTTTGGAGGATGGCGCCGCCTTTGGCAGAGCCTAAAAGCGGTTTTGACGGCTTGCGATGAGCTGCGCGTGCGTCAATGGGTAGATGGTAGCGGCAGGGTCTGGTGGTCTGTCCAAGACCTGATTACAGGGGAGCGGCTGTGCACCCATTCCGATAGGGAGTTGATGGATTGGATCGAGCAGCACTGCCGGGACAATTAGTCTCCTCTCTGCGCTAAGCTGGGGCGACGGCATCTGAGGAGCCGAGTTGATAGGATCGCAGGGGTTGTTTATTAGCTTTGGGAGATGTGAGATGGTTTGGCAGTTGTTGACGTGGCCGGCCCAAAGCTTGCTTTGGCTAGCGGAGCAAATTCAAGAACGCGCCGAAGCACAACTGGATAACAAAGAAAACCTGCAAAAAGAGCTTACAGCCTTGCAAATCCAGCTAGATTTGGGAGAAATTGACGAAGACACCTACGCCCGCCGAGAAGAAGAGATTTTGTTGGCCCTGGAAGCCCTAACCCAGGCAGAACGAGCAGCCGAAGCACAAAGTGCTGATGGCGAGTTGGCAGGGGATCCCTGAACTTTGCGAGGGGGCAGAACATGGGAGAATGGGCTTCTGTACACCCCCATCTTTCCTAACCTGGGCTGTTTTCAATGACTGAATCGCATGAAACCTTGATGCTCCGCGACGAGCAGAACCAGCCTCTCAAGTGCGAGATTCTGCGGCAGGTGGTCATCGATGGGCAGACCTATGCGCTGGTCACTCCTGTCGATGCCGTGATCAAAGTGCTGGTTTGGGAAGGGGAACCCAACCAGGCGGTGAACGGAGACGCCGACATGGAAGGGATCCTGGACGAGCCGGATCCGGAAGAGCTACAGGCTGCCATCCCCACCATCCAGGCGGTCTTGGGGGAGTTGAACCTGACCTTGCAGCAGAATGGCTTTGACATCCTTACGGTTCAGGGAGAGCTGCCCCCCGTCGAAGAGGAAGATGTGTTCGAGCTGGGCGAGAGCGAAGAAGATGCCCAGGAGTTTCAACTGCTGGCTACGTTTTTCTACCAAGAGAAGAAATACGGCATCTTTGCTCCCCTGGATCCCGTTTTGATCTATGCTGCTTTGCCCGAGGAAGGGGATCCCTATCTGCTCACCCCGGATGAGCCTCCAGAGCTTTTCGATCAGCTCTATGCTCTGCTGCTGGATCTGGACGAGGAATGGGAAGGCGAGGATGACGAAGAAGAGGAGGACGAAGATTAGGCCGTGAGTGAACCCTCAAGGGTTGGGTAGCGACCAGGAGCAACAGGGATGCAGCCGGTTGATCTGACCACCCTGCGTGCGGTGCTGGCGGATCTGACGGGGGCAGCGGTAGGGCGGGATTCTTGGTTGCCCGCCCGCGTGGAATGGGTCCAACAGACCGATCTGTGGACGGTGGTCATCGGTTTGCGCACGCTCACTGCCCGCCCCTGCCTGCTGTTGTGCTGGCATCCCCAAGCGGCGCGTCTCCACCTCTGTCAGCCTCCTGCCAAAGAGCCGGACGGCTTTCAATTTAGCCAGTTTCTCCAACGGCAACTGAGGGGTTTGGCGCTGACGGAGCTGGCTCTCACAGACGAGTGGGAACGGGTGATCGACTGTCGCTTTGCCCCTCGGCCCGGGGATCCCCCGCAGCGCCATCTCTACCTAGAGGTGATGGGCAAGCACAGCAACGCCATTTTGGTGGACGAGGCAGGCCTGATTTTGGCCAGCGGCCATGGGGTGAGCGAGCGGCAATCGCGGGTGCGTCCGGTGCAGCCAGGCCTTCCCTACGAGTCCCCTCCAGCCCTGACTGCGCCGATCCCACAGCGATCCGAGCCTTTCTCCTCTTGGCAAGAACGCATCGCCTTGATCCCCGGCCCCATCGGCCAACGGCTGTTGCACTGTTATCGCGGTCTCAGTCGGCATTTGGTGGAAGCGATGTGTCATCAGGCTGGGATCCCGCCGCAGACCCCCAGCGATCACCTGTCTGTCCATGATTGGCAGGCGCTGTTTGCCAGGTGGCAGGACTGGCTCACCCGTCTGGAAACAGGCCGGTTTGAGCCGGCGCCCACTCCCCAGGGATACACCGTCCTCGGTTGGGCAAGCCGTCCCGTCAGCCCCCCGACGGAGTCCTTGCACCAACTTCTGGAAGACTACTACCAAGCTCAGCTCAACCGCGAACAGTTTGAGCGAGAGCGCCACCGCCTGCTGCAAAAGGTGTCCACCCTGCTGAAAAAGCTCTATCAGCGGCGAGAGCAATTTGAGACGATGCTGGCCGAATCCACCCAAGCGGAAGCCTCGAAACGAGCTGCCGACTTGTTGATGGCCCACCTCCACCTCTGGCGGCCAGGGCTGCACCACATCGAGCTGCCAGATTTTGCCAGCGGCCAGACGATCAAGATCGCGCTCGACCCGGAGAAAAATGCCATTCTCAATGCCCAAGCCTACTACCGCAAGCACCGCAAACAAAAACGGGCTCAGGAAGCTGTGCGGCCTTTGCAAGAGGCGGTAGAGCAGGAGATCAGATACCTGGAGCAGGTGGAAGCGTCTCTGCAGCATCTGGAAACCTATCGGGATCCCCAAGACTTGGCCGCCCTCAAGGAAATTGAGACCGAGCTGATCCAACAGCGCTACTTGGAGAGTCCTGCTCGCCACAGCGGGACAGAATCCTCACGGATGGGATCAAAGCATTCCCCACCACAACCCTTCAACCCCCATCGCTTTACCAGCCCCAGTGGCTTCCCCATCTGGGTGGGGCGCAACAACCTGCAAAATGACCAACTGACCTTTCGCGTGGCCCAGGAACACGATTGGTGGTTTCACGCCCAGGAGATCCCCGGCAGCCATGTGCTGCTGCGCTTGCCCCCCGGCGCCGTGGCCGAAAGCGAGGATCTGCAGGCGGCTGCCGATTTGGCGGCTCATTTCAGCCGCGGTCGCCTCAGCGAACAGGTGCCTGTGGTGTATACCCGCCCGAAATGGGTGTTCAAACCGAAGGGATCCCCGCCCGGCATGGTTGTCTACAAACAGGAGCAGGTGCTTTGGGGCCGCCCCAGCCGTGCTCAATGCCTCATCGCCTCAGCCCTCGCGCAACACTGACGCTGTTTTCGGTCAGGTGGCTGTAACAGGCATCTTTAGGGAAGAACGCTGAGGGAGTGGCTGGCGCTGCGGCCATAGCGGCTGGGATCGTACATTTCTTCCGCCAGGGCAGGGGCCACCTGGAACTGGCCGGGGATCTCTGGACGGAAGAGGTAGACGAACTCGTGGCGGCCCTGCCTGAGCTCGGTGCTGAAGAAGGCCACGCGGTCGTCGCGGTTTTCTTGATGGGTCCAAAACCAGTCCCACCAGTAGTCGGGGGCCGAGCCGGTGAGCAGCCGCGGATCCTGGGAGGTGATCTCGGCGCCGCTGGGCAAGGGATCCTCGATCACCACATAGTGGCTATCGCGCTCAGCTTCCACCGTCAGCCGGGCCAGGAGCACCTCGCCGGCGCGCACCGCCTCGCCGGGGCGCAGGAGCTGTTCTCGGTAGCGGATCTCTCCATTGGCTTGGGGTTGGGGCTGTAGGCGGAAGTAGCTGCGGCCGACGGCAAAGCCTTGGCTTTGAGAGGGCAGAGGGTTGGGAACAAAAGCTTCTCCCCTCAAGCTGTAGTAGAGGGGGCCGGGGCCGGATTTTTCCAAACGCAGGCGGCGCAGGGTGCTCACTTCGGCGTCGTCCCAGTCCAGCACTTGGCGGGGATCCGCACCGCCGGCCTGCCAACGCACCAGTTCAGCTCCGCTCACCTCCTCCAACACCCGCACCTGGCCGGGGCCAGGCTGTTGCTGTTGCTGGGCTTGGTAGTAGGCCACCAGGCCCAGGAGGGCGTCGGCGGTGGCTTTGGTGGTGCGCCAGCGGTTGTCCTGCCGCTGCTGGAGAAGGGCGGTGGCGATCTCGCCAGCGCGGCCATCCTGCAGGCGCACGGCCAGTTGCAAGAGGGGCCCGGCCACCTCCAGGTCGTCGTAGGTGGAGCGCTCGCCGGTTGGCGGGGCGGAGGCGGCAGGAAGAAACCAGCGCCCCTGGGGATCCCTTTGCCGCCGCTCTAGAACCTCATCCAGAGCCGCTTGGGCGGGATCCCGCTGGCCCTGTTGCAGGGCGGCCAGCCCGCGGTAGGCCAGGCCAAAGGTGGAAAGCTGCGGCGGCGGCGGCAGCTCGGCAGTCACCAGCGCCGGATCCCAGAGGGCCAGGCTGTAGGCCACAAAGGCCCGCAGATCGGGGGAGAGGGGTTGGAACTGCTGCCCAGCCAGGTACTCCAAAGCCCGCTGCACCCGCCACTCCTTGAGGGCATAGCCAGCGGCCTGGGCGAGATGATAGCCCTGCAGGATGTAGGCGGTCAGGTAGGGGTTGCTGGTGTCGTAGGCCCACCAGCCCCAGCTGCCGTCGTAGTTCTGGGAGTCCTCCAGCCGCTGCAGGCCGGCTCGAACCACCCGCGGCAGCCGCTCCAGGGTGGGCGAGCGCAGGTTCAAGCCCAACTGCTTGCTGGCCTGGGCCACCGCCAAGGCGGGCAAAAAGCGGCTCAAGGTCTGCTCGGTGCAGCCATAGGGGAACTGGACGAGATAGTCCAACGGCCCCAAAAGCTCCGCTGCCGGGCTGGCGGCCAGTTCCAGATGCAGGTGTCGGGATCCCGGCACCCAAGTGGCCGGCCAATCCAAAGGCAGCTCAAGGCTGTTCGCCTGCAGCCGCCCCGTTTGGAAGAAGCGGTGTACTGCTCCCAAGGGCTGGCTGGGGATCCGCAGTTGCAGCGCATCCTGCAGCCCCTCCCCTTGCGCCCAAACCCGCACAGGGGTATCGCCGGCCCCCAGCACCTGCAGCGGCCATTCCACCCGCTCCGCCCCTTGGGCGGGCACGGTCAGGCGTTGCCGTTGGGAGCCCTGCACTTCTAGGTTTCCGGGCACTTCCAGCCCCACTTCCACTGCTTGGGCTTGACCGGTGCGGTTTTGCACGATGGCCGCTAAGGTGAGCCGATCCCCCACCCGGAAAAAGCGGGGGGTGGCCAGGCGCACCAAGAGGTCTTTGCTGACAGCGACGGTGGCTAGGGCGGAGCCCACCTGGGTGTCGGCGGTGGCGGCGCGGGCGGTCAAGCGCCAGGTAGTCAGGTTGTCCGGCCAGCGCACCTGGACCTGGGCTAAGCCATCGGCATCGGTCACCAAATCCGGGAACCAGGCGGCGGTATCGCGAAAGTCTTCCCGCACCTGGCCGGCCAGCTTGTCGGCACCACCGGGGTATTGCTGAGGGAAAGAGGTGGTGGTGGTAACTTGGTTGTCCTGGCGCCCGTAGAAGAAGCGGCGGATATCGGGGGTGAAGTCGGGCCGCAGCAGGTAGAGGGCGTTGTCCACGATCCCCAACCCCACCTCGGCGCTGACCGGCTGCCCTTGGGCGTTGCGGGTGCGGATTTGAATTTGGGCCGTCTCCCCTGGTTGATAAGTGGGCTTATCCGTCTGCAGCTCCACCTGCAAAAAGCGATCCAACGGCGAGACCCGCAGCAGAGCCTCGTTCTGGTACAGCCGCCGCTCCGGGCCGAGGACGGTGGCGGTGACGTAGAGGTTGGGGCGATACTCCTCCCGGATGGGCAGGCGCAGGGTGGCCGTATGCCCCTGCAGGCGCAGCACCTGTACCTGGTGCAGCCGGGATCCCTCCAGACCCACCAGCACCGGCAGATCCGGCAGCGGCGAGACGATCAGGAGCTGGGCCTCTTCCCCCACTTCGTAGATCTGGCGATCCGCCACCACCTCCAGGCTGGGCAGGGATCCCCAACTTGGCAGGGGGTTGCCCGGCTCCACCACCCAGAGATGGTCTACCTCCTGCACGCGGTAGCGACGAGGATCCTGGGCCGTCAGCCGCACCCGGTAGTCTCCCGGCTCCAGGTCGGCGGGCAGGCGCAGAACCAGGCTGCCCTCGCCGTTGACAACCTGAAAAGATTGCCGCAGCAGAGTGGCTTGCCGTCGGTAGGCGCTGCTCTGGGGATCCCAGCGCCAGCGCTCCAGGCTCAGCTCCCCGGCGGTGCTGACCGGTTGGCCGTCGTAGTCGCGGGCTTGCAGCCGGTAGGTGATGACATCCCCTGGAGCGGGCAGGTGGCGATCGGCCTCGGCAAAGAGGGCAAATTGGCCGGCCGTCACCCAGGCCCGTGCCGTTCCGGTCACGCTGCGGCGGCTGATATCGCTCACCTCCACCTCGATGCGCAACTGCTGCACCTCCTGCGGGCCCCAGTAGCTGTCTTCCTCCCAGTCCAGATCCTGCAACAGGCGCTCCAGGCGAAACTCCGCCCGCCCCTGGGCATCCGTCACCCCTGCTCCTTCCGCCACCAGCCTCCCGTAGCCGCCGTAGTAGCCCTGCTCCTCTCCCAGGTCGCCGGCAAAATAGTCTTCTGCCCCCGAACGGGGCAACAGCCCGTAGCGCAGGCTCCAGTCGGGGCTGCTGTAAACCCGATAGCGAAGCTGGGCGGTGGCCACCGGCGCCCCGAAAAGATACTCGGCCTCCACCTGAACCTTCAGGGATCCCCCCCGCACCAGCCAAGGCCGGTCGGGCACCACCCTCACCTCAAACTCCGGTTTGCGGTAGGCTCCCACCTCAAAGGCGGTGTACTCGCGGCTGGATCCCTGCGGCCCGGCCACCCGCCACTCCAGGCCGTAGCTGCCCAGGGGGGTTTCCTCCGGCAATTGAAACTGCCCGTGGACGCTGCCGAAAGCGTTGGTGGCCAGGGTTTGCTCGCCCAGCACATCGCCGTCGGGGGCGGTGAGGGTTACTTGCACCGGCTGGCCTGCCGAGGTGAGGCGGTCGTGCTCCCGCACCAGGGCGCGAAAATAGACCGTCTGGCCGGGGCGGTAGAGGGGACGATCCGTGTAGGCGTAGATGCGGTGGGGCTGGTTCCAGCCATAGGCATAGCTGCGGGACAAAGCCTGCAACGTGTTGTCGGCGCTGTGGCCATAGACCACCAGCGAGGATCTCTCCCCTGTCGGCAAGCTAAACCGGGCCAGCCCCTCCTCGTCGGTGGTGGCAATGAGGGGATCCCTCCACTCCCCGAAAACTTGGATCTGGATCCCCGGCAGAGGACGCAATTCCCGCAAATGCACCGCCTGCACCACCAACTGGCTGGCATCCTGTTTCTGGATGAGGCCCAGGTCACTCACCAAAAGCCACTCCCCCGACCAAGGCAGCGGTGCCGCCGCCTGCCGCGGCTGTTGGCCTTCCGCCTCCAGCCAGTAGGCCCCCGGCGGCAGGATCCCCAGCTCCAGGGTGCGGGTCAGCTCTTCTCCCCCCAGCAGCTGCTGCCAACGGCGCACCAGCTCTCCTCGCAGGATGGAATACAAATCCGGAGCCAGGGATCCATAGCCAGCATCGGCCAGATCCCGCAAGAAAGGGGATCCTTCCAAATCAGCCAGGGAAAAGCGGTAGAGGGCAAACTGCACCGCTCCCAGGCCACTGGCCCGCCACTGCAGCCGTGCCGGCTCTGCGGTCGTGAACACCGAGCTGGGGCTGTAGAGGTAGAGGCTGGGGGGCAGAAGCTGCGGGCGTAGGAGAGGAGCAGAAGCTATCGCCCCTTCCCGCACCTGCACGGGTCTCTCGCTGGAGACCGTCTCTAGGCCGGATCCCCGCACCGTCACCCGGTATTCCCCAACGGGCAATCGATCCAGGCGGTACTCGCCCTCCGCAGACGGGCTGATGCTGCGGCTCACCGGGCCGGCGGCAATCACCTGGACGTTCCCCGGCGCCATCCCTGCCGGCAGCTCCACCCGCCCCAGCAGGGATCCCGTCGGCTGTTCCGAAAGCAAGACCGACAGCCCCACTCCCAAAAACACCACCAGGGCCACCAACCACCGCCGCAGCATGGATCCCTTCCTCCTCCCGATGGGTTCTGGTTGCCCTGGGGATTCAGTCGCTACTTCACCAGCTCAAACACGTTGAACATGGGCAGGTACATGGCCACGATGATGCAGCCCACCATCCCGCCCAAGATCACGATCATCAGCGGCTCGATCAAGCTGGTGAGGGCGCGCACCGCCTCCTCCACCTCCAGCTCGTAGAAGTCCGCCGTCTTCATCAACATGGCATCCAGCTCCCCCGTCTCTTCGCCCACGCTGATCATCTGGATGGCCATGATCGGGAAGACCTTGGCCTTATCCAGGGCCGGCGCGATCTGCCCCCCCTCTGAGATGGATTGGCGGGCAGCGTCGATGGCGTTGGCCACCACCTGGTTGCCGGAAGTGTCGCGCACGATCTCCAAAGAAGTCAGCACCGGCACCCCGGAGCGGGTGAGGGCCCCAAAGGTGCGGCAAAAACGGGCCACCGCCGATTTCTGGATCAGATCCCCGAAAATGGGGAGCTTGAGGGCCAGAGCATCAATGGTCTCCTTGCCGGCGGGGGTGCGGTAAAAGCGCTGGAAAGCAAAAAAGACCGCCACCAAAAAGCCCACCAGGCCTAAGCTGTACTGGGGGGTGCGCAGGAACTTGCTGATGTTGATAAAAAACTGGGTAAAGGCGGGCAGCTCCCCCCCCAAGTCGTTGTAGATGCTCTCAAAAGTGGGCAAGATGAACAGCACCATGCCCAAAAAGATTAAGACGGCCAAAATGGTCACCACCACCGGGTAGGTCATGGCCGATTTAATCTGCTTCTGCAGGCGATCCATGTCCTCCAGCAGCTTGGCCAGCCGGTTGAGCACCTCGTCGAGTACACCGCCCACCTCCCCCGCCTGCACCATGCTGCAGTAGAGGCCGTCAAAGGCATCCGGATAAGGGCGGATGGAATCGGACAGGTTCTTCCCCGCCTCCACTTCCGCTCGAATCGCCCGCAGGTATTTCTTGAGCTTGGGGTTGCCGGTCTGCTCCTCCATAATGGTTAGGGAGCGCACCATCGACACGCCGGCGTTGATCAGGGCAGCAAATTGCCGCGAGAACACCGCCTTGTCGCGAATGTCGATGGATCCCATCATCGAGAAATCAAAAGAGGTATCCAGGGAGAAGAAGGGCTTTTCTTCCTGGATGTCTTCCTGTTTGGCAAAAACGCCCTCCCGGCGCAGCCGTGCGCGGGCCTCGGTCAAATTGTTGGCCACCACTGTCAGGCGCACCGGCTGACCGGCCTTTAGCCCCCGAACCTTGTAGCGCGGCATGGCTTACCCCTGCTTGGATCGTTAGTTCGACACGCCGGAATGGGATCCCTTGGCTCAGTCTCGCAACCTTAGACAAACCGACGCTCTCTTCAGCTAGAGCTTAGCTACAAATGGGGCCGGCGGCCAGAGGTTGGCGAGGAACTTCCAGCCAGGGATCCCTGGAGCCAGCGTTTAGCGACGGGCGGCAGCCGCTGCGGGCCGCTGGTGTTGAGCTGCCGCGGCTGGCGATGGCCCGGTGACGTTGCCCAAAAGTCGCTGCAACTCCTCAGGGCGAGAGGTCTTGGACATGGCCGTATCGAAGTCGATCTTGCCCTGCAGGTAGAGGTTGGCCAGATCCTGCTCCAGGGTCTTCATGCCCTGCTTACCCCCTGTCTGGATGGCCGAGTAGATCTGGGCGGTCTTGCCCTCCCGAATCAAGTTGGCGATGGCCGGCGTCACCACCATGATCTCCTGCACCAGCACCCGCCCCGGTTCTCCTGGCTTGGGGTTGAGGCGGCGGGCCAAAGTTTGCGAGAAGACGGCTTTGAGGGAGTTGGAGAGCTGCACGCGGATTTGTTGCTGCTGCTCCGGCGGGAACACGTCCACCAGGCGATCCACCGTCTGGGCAGCAGAGCTGGTGTGCACCGTGGCAAAGCAGAGGTGGCCCGTCTCGGCGGCGGTAATGGCCAACTGGATGGTTTCCAGATCCCGCATCTCCCCGATCAGGATCACATCCGGATCCTCCCGCATGGCCGCCCGTAGGGCATTGGCAAAACTCTTGGTGTCTTCCCCCAACTGCCGCTGGTGGATGATGCTGCGGATGGGGGTGTAGATGTACTCAATGGGATCCTCGATGGTAAGGATATGCTCGGCCCGCTCGCGGTTGATCATGTCGATCATGGAGGCCAGCGTAGTGGATTTGCCGGATCCGGTGGGGCCGGTCACCAGCACCAGACCCCGTGGCAGGCGGGCGGCTTCTTTGCATACATCCGGCAGGCCCAGCTTGTCGATGTTGGGGATCTCAGAGGCCAGCGCCCGCATCGCGCAGGCATAGGTGCCGCGGTCACGATAGACGTTGACGCGGAAGCGACCGATCCCACGCACGCCGTAGGAGCAGTCCAACTCCCAGTTCTGCTCCAGGTGTTTGCGCTGGGTGTTGTTCAACATGCTGAAGATGAGCCGCTGCACTTCTTCAGGCGTGAGGGGCTCGTGCTCTGTTGGCTGGAGTTCGCCATTGATGCGGAAGTAGGGGGGCAAACCCACCGAAATATGAATGTCGGAACCGCCCTTCTGGACGATTGCCTCCATCAAGTCTTCGATCATCAGTTGGGGCATAGGGTTGGGTTCTCCAAAGTCAGTAGAACTAAGTAAAGCTATCTATCCAAAGAGCCGTCGGCCAAAGCGATGTTGAAGAAACAACGGTACAGGATCCCTGTCTAGGACTGTTATAGTCGGCACCCCAGCTTCGTCAAGTGACAAGCCCGGTTTTCTAAAACTTCGGCGTCAGGCAATAGGGGCAGTCCATCCAGTCTACATGCAGGGCGGCACCGCAGTTGCGGCAGGTGCTGAGAGCCTTGGCGCGGGCTTTCAGCTCGCTTTCCAATCCTTTATCGGTGAGGGTTACCCGATCCACCTCCTCCAGCGTGGTCAGGCCCTGCTTCACCAACATCAGACTGTAGGCCAACAGGGTTTTCATGCCACTTTCCACCGCTGCTTCTTTGATCACCTCCGTGGGAGCTTCTTTGTTGATCAAATCCGCCAGGCGGTCGTTCATGCGCATGAACTCGTACACCCCCACCCGGCCTTTGTAGCCCACGCCCCCGCATTTCTCGCAGATGGGCTTGCCGGTGGCCTTGCGCTGTTCCACCTCTTTGGGGGAGAGCTTGTTGGCTTTGTAGAAGGTGAGCTGCTCCCCATCACCGCTGAGGCTGAGGCCATAGCGGGCCAATTCCTCAGACGTGGGGTGGTACGGGATCCGACACTCGGTACACACCCGGCGCATCAAGCGCTGGGCCAGCACTCCCAACAGCGAGCTGGAGATCATGAACGGCTCGATCCCCATCTCCGTCAGACGGGCGATGGCACCGGGAGCATCGTTGGTGTGCAGGGTGGTCAGCACCAGGTGGCCGGTAAGGGAGGCTTCGATGGCGGTTTTGGCCGTCTCGTGGTCGCGGGTTTCCCCCACCAGGATCACATCCGGGTCTTGCCGCAAGAAAGCGCGCAGGATCATGGCAAAGTCCATGCCCTTTTCGCGGATCACCTGCACCTGGGTGATCCCCGGCAGGGAGTACTCGATGGGATCCTCGGCAGTGCTGATGTTGATGCCGGGATCGTTCACTTCCGCCAGAGCTGAGTAAAGGGTGGTGGTTTTCCCGGATCCGGTGGGCCCGGTTACCAAGATCAAGCCAAAGGGTCTCCTGACAACCTCCTTAAAGCTGGCCAAAGTCTCCGGGTCGGTGATCAGCTTATCCAAACCCAGTTGGGTGGCGGAGTTGTCCAGAATCCGCAGCACGATCTTCTCCCCATAGCGGGAGGGCAGGGTGCTGACGCGGAAGTCCACCTTACGCCCCTTGAAGACCCGGCGAATCCGTCCATCCTGGGGCATCCGCCGCTCGGCAATGTTCAGGTTGGAGATGATCTTGAAGCGGGCAGTGAGGGCGGGGACGATCTTTTTGGGAAAGTTTTCAAAAGCCTGCCGCAGCACCCCATCCTTGCGGAAGCGGATGCGCAGGTATTCTTCTTGCGGCTCGATGTGGATGTCAGACGCACCGTCCTGCAGTGCCTTAATCAGGATTTGGTTGGCCAATTTGATGATCGGGGCATCGTCTGCCGACTTGAGCTGCTGCTCCAGGGATCCCTCGCTGGCCTCATCGACGGTAGTATCCTCGATGGCGTCCAGATCGATTTCGGCGGTGTTGACCACCACCTCTTCTTCCTCTTGGGCGGCAGCCGCGTCGTTGATGCCCTTGATGGCCAACAGCTCCGCCTGCGCGTCCATGTAGCGGTTGATCAGGGCCTCGAAATCCCGCTGGGTGAAGACCCGCCGCTGCAGCTTCAGCCCCTGGATGCGGAAGCGCCGCTGAATGTCGTCCAGCGCCTGCAGGTTATCCGGCTTGACCATCGCCACCAGCACCTGGTTGTCTTGGCGGCGGACGGGCAAGAACTTGTAGCGGTTGCAAATATCAAGGGGCAAGAGCGAGTCGATGAGCCCGATCATCTCCGAGATCTCCACCGGCTCCAGATCGATGTCGAGGGAGGGGATCCCGTAGATGATTTTTAGCTCAAAGAGCTGCTGCCGCTTGTAGGCCCGCTCCAGGTCGGGGGTGATCTCTCTGCCGGCAATCTCTTTGACCACCAGAGCTAGGGCCTTGCTGCCCCCTTCGCGATTGGCTTTGAGGGCATTTTGAATGTCCTGGATTTGCTTGTCGTCGGCAAAGCCCAGCTCTTTTAGCTTGCGGCCAAAGGGGGTGATGCTGGCGTTGGCGATGGCCAGGGCCTTGCTGACGCCACCACGACGAGCAGTAAAAGGAGTAGAAAGGTCGTTCATGCTGCTGGGCCACCCACCCTGTTGCTACATCAATGTCTCTATTTCACTGCACTAGGCTACAAGGGTCAACGGCGAAGACACGCAGGTCTGTGCGCCCACTCTGGGCTTAGTATGCCCCAGCTGGGCTTAAACTGGCATTCAAAACCACCTCGCCCCCTAAATTGCAGGCCCGAAGGTTGGGAGCGACGCCGGATAATTTGGAACCAGGACTCCTGTCCTGACTGCTGGGGCAGACCAGGATCGCTTCACAGAACTCGGTAGCTTTGCCAGGCTTGCCAAAAAATGTAGAGAGAAAGAATAGCCAGAAAGCCCCGAAACAGCAGGCTGACCGTTTCATCGGGCAACTTGGGCAGGGTGCGGGTGCTGATCTGCACACCGATTAACCCGCCTGTCCCCAGGATCAAGCCTGGGATCCAACGCACATTCCGGTGGATGGTGCCGTCCCCAAACCCCAGCCCATTCCAGATCCAATCGCTGAGACCCGCATGGCTGGCGGTGGCAGCAACGGCTGTGATCACGATCGCCCCCAAACTGGTTTGAATCGCCACCTTGATCGTCTCTTGCAGCAGCAGGATCTGCATGGGCACCATGATCACCCCACCGCCAATGCCGAACAGTCCGGCCAACAAGCCGGCAGCGCCACCGGTCAGGAGGCGGGCCAACCAGGGAGACATCCGCACTTGAGCAGCAGGCGAGAACTCTGTCTCCAAGGCTTGGGTGGCCACCGTTTTGCGCAGCTCCACCAGGTAAGTGTTGGCCAGCAGCAACACCCCGAAGGCGGCCAACAGCAGATGGCTGGGCATGCGGCTGGCGATGCTCGCTCCCACCTGCGCCGTGAGCAACGCCGGGATCCCCAGCCAGATGACCCGCTTCAGATCCAGCAAGCCCATGCGCCAGTTTTGGACGCTGCCCGCCATCGAGGTCATCACAATGGAAAGATTGCTGGTGGCCACAGCCTGAACCGGTGGGATCCCCAAGCTCACCTGCAAGGGCACCAGGATCGTGCCGCCGCCAATGCCCAAAAAACCGGCCAGGATCCCGGCCACCAGGCCGCCAACTGCCAAGGCCAGATTGTTTTCCATGGTTTCTGGTTCCCGACCTTGCTGATAACAAAATGCTTGTCATCGTAGCATTCTCTGTCCCCGGCAGGACTGGCAGACAACACAAACGGCCAGGGATCCCTTGGGGTGGAGCCAAAAGGGAGCACATCCTACAATGTTGGCAGTCGTACTGGCCTGGGCCTGTTGCCAATGTAGATTGCGTGAGCAGGCTGGCCTCTTCGCAGGCAAGGAAGCCTCCATGGTTGCCATCCACTCGGCAAGCGATCTGGATGCTCAGAAAAATCCGGATTCCACGGTATCCCAGCCCGCTTGGTGGCCCCTCTCTGGGCGGCCACAGGCAACTGCAGCTCCTCTACAACCCCTGGGGTTGGTCGCTCTGGAAGGCTTGGCCACCTGGGGAGAGCGCCTGTTGGGCCTGGATCGGGTGAGGGGCTATTTAGTAGAAATCCAGGAGCACAACACCCTGCTGCTCAACCCCCATCACGTCCATTCTTTCCAAGGTGCTTATGGTTTGTGGATAGAGTCAGAGGGGGAGCAAGCTTGGATCTGGCTGGCCGCGCCAGCGGGACAGAGTCGTGGCCGGGAGCAGGAGGGGCAAATCTTGCGCATTCCCATGGCCGCACTGCAGCAACCGGGATCCCTGGAAGCCTTTCAAGTGTGCGGGTGCCCCTGCCCCATCGAAGGGATCGCCCTTTGGATCGATCCCCACACAGGCAGCCGCCACCTCTATGCCACCTGCTACAAACGGGAAAAGCTCCTGCACCTGGATCCCGGTCGTGGGCTCATTGTGCAGGAGATGCCCGCCCCTGGGATTGGCCGAGAACAGATTGCGGTACAGGGAGACTACCTTTGGGTGAGCGATCGGGTGGAAGAGACGATCTACGTGCTGGAGCGCCAGACCGGGCGGGAATTGGCCCGCATCCTCACCCCTTCTCCTGGGCCGACCGGCTTGGCCCATTGGCGGGGACAACTCTGGGTGGCCTACGCCCACGAAGAAGCCTATATCCACGACAACCCCAACGCTCCGGATCCCTTGTCGGTGGCCTTGCGCAACAAAACCTGGGTGGCCCCCCTGCGCCTGCGGCCCTTGGATCCCCCCCCAGACCCCCCTTGGGTCAGCAGCAGCAAGTCCACGGATCCCGCCATTGCTTGTTCGGTGGTTTTTCAGCCCCAGCGCCTGGGGGAGCGCGCCACCTACACCCTTTCCCACGGCTACCGGGTGGAGCTGACCTATATGGAAGAAATTGCCCAAGAAGAGCCGCGCGCCCTGCCCGATTTGGTCTGGCGGATTGCCTTGCCCTGCAACAGCCCTCGCCAACGGGTGCGCAGCCTCCACTGGGTAGGCCTGCCGTTTGAGCTGGAGGAGCAAGCCGGCCAACAGGTGGCGGTGTTTTCGCTGGGATCCCTGGGGGCCGATGAGGTGCGCCTCTTTGGCTGGCGGGCGGTGCTGGATCTCTACAGCATCAAGTACTGCATCGATCCGCTGGATGTAGAAGAGGCCGCCGTGCCCCCGGATCTGCGGGATCGCTACTTGGTGGACGATGATTACCTGGCTATGGACACTGCGATTGTCCGGGAGGCGGCGCGGCGGGCCGTCGGCAGCGAGACCAACCTGCTGCGCAAAATGCTTAACATTCGCGCCTATGTCTACGACAAGCTTTCCTACCGGGTCACCTCCCGCATCGACCCGCCGGATGAGGTTTTGCGGCGTGGCTCCGGTTCCTGCGGCGAATATGTGGGGGTGCTGCTGGCCTTGGCCCGCCTCAATGGGATCCCCTGCCGCACGGTGGGGCGCTACAAGTGTCCTCCCCACCCCGAACTGAAAGGGATCCCGCTGTTTCCCCAATACAACCACGTGTGGATCGAGTTTTACCTGCCCGGTTGGGGTTGGGTGCCGATGGAGTCAAACCCCGACGATCGGGGGGAGCGCCCCTATCCGCAGCGCTACTTTATGGGCCTGCCCTGGACCCATGCCGAGATCGCCAAAGGGATCCCGTTTGAGACGATCAACACCGATCAAGCCTCGATTGGAGAGCTAGCCATTAACCATGTGCAATTTCGCATCTTAGAAGAAATTTGAAACGGAGAACGCGCATGGACCGAGCTGCCACGTTTCACATCTTCAGGTTTGGCCCTCATGCCTGAGGATGGCAAGCGCTCTGAGGGGATCGACTGCGAGGCCGCCTAAGTGCTCTGCGGCAGCCACCCCCGCCCCCTCTCCCAAAGGGAGAGGGAAGTTGGAGCAGCGCGTTCTCGACAGCGTTGCCCAGCAATAACGACGTAACGAACTGTTTTATTGCTACTTGAAATGACTTTGTTGGTGGGATGGACTAAGATAAAAGGCTGCGGCGGGGCTTGGCTTCGCTCCAGGCACATCCGTCCAGAGCAATCCGCTCTACCTCCGAGGCCAGCTTTAAAGCCTTCAGAGCCTGCTCCCCACCCACAGAGGGCTGATTGCCCCCGCGCACACAGTTAATGAAGTGCTCCAGCTCGGCATGGAGCTTGTCGATATTGTCGGTGTGGACTTTCTCAATCAAGCAATCCCGCTGGTAGGGCATCTGTCCGTAGTCGCTGCTGCTGCTGGCGGATCCCTGGCGATAGATGGAGATCTCGTTGTGCAAAAAATCCGCTTCTACCAAGGCATTTTTGCAGTGGACAGCAATTCTGCGCACCTTGCGGTGGGTGACCTTGCTGGCGGTGAGGGTAGCAATGACGCCGTTGGCAAAAGTGAGGGTGGCGGTGACGTAGTCGAGGTAGCCCAACTTAGAGGCGCGGTTGCCGCTGGCGGTAATTTGGGTCACAGGAGACGGGATCAGCTCCAACAACAGGTCGATGTCGTGGATCATCAGGTCAAACACCACCGACACGTCGCTGGCGCGGTCGGAATAGGGGCTGAGGCGGTGGGCCTCAAAAGCCAGCGGCTCCTCGCTTTGCAAGACTTGGCCCAGCTTCTGGAAAACGGGACTGAAGCGCTCGATGTGCCCCACCTGCAAAATACAGTTGCAATCGGCAGCTCGGTTCACCAGCGATTCTGCTTCGCTGATGCTGGCGGCGATGGGCTTTTCGATCAGCACATGGACGCCGGCCTCTAGGCAGGCCATGCCCACCTCGTGGTGGAGAACCGTTGGTACGGCGATGGCCACGGCAGCTACGTGGGGCAGCAGATCGCGGTAGTCCTCATAGAAATGAACGCGGTGGCGGCTGGCCACATCCAATCCCCGTTCCACATTGATATCGGCTACCCCCACGACCCGCACATCCTTCATCAAGCTGAACACGCGAGTGTGGTGCTGGCCCATGTTGCCGACCCCGATTACCCCAACCGGGACAGCTTGCCCTGTATAGGCCGGTGGACGGCGGGGAGAGTTGGCAGGACTCGGGCAGGATCGGTCCATGACGTTTCCACATACCTCCACCACAAGGGTTTCGCGAACCATACCCTATTTTTTGGTAACAGCGGGCAGCATTTCACGAAACGAACTTCACAAAGCTTACCATGCCTTTCTCAAATCCAGTTCAAGCCAGGGATGGGCGACAGGCGTAGGGGTGCTCGCTCACAGGCCTGGGGGCTAAAGCAAAAGAGCGGGGTCGGCGTGGGGCGAAACCACATGCGGGCGTAAAATCCGCCGGGACTGAGGGGAAGGCCAAACCAAAGCGGGGAAAAAAAAAGAAAAGATGCCAAAACCAAGGCTACTGCCGTGATACTCGTCCCGCGCCAGAAGCGGCGATAACTCTGCCAGCCCAGCAGCACCAGCCAGGCCAGGGCCAGAGTGCTAAAGGCCAGAGCGCTCATGTAGTGGTAAATAAAAACACAGCGGCTAACTCGAAACCAGGGCAGGTAATTGGCCGCGTAGCCGATCAAAATGAAGGCTTCCAGGCCGTGGAAGCGACGGATCCCCCGCCAGACGAGCACCAAGATGGATCCCGTCCCCAGCCACCACAGCCAGGGATTGCCCAGGCCATGAACCGCTCGCCACAGGTCGCCCTGACTGCTGAAGTAGTAGGCCACGGGACGGCCCAGGATCGGCCAGGACCAGGCCCCCGCCGAAGCCAAGGGCGTGGTCAGCCAAGGACGCAAGACGGGGAACCAAGCCACCAGGGATCGCAAGCTGGTGGAGCAGTAGGGGTGAACAGGGGTGTTTTCATCCACCACGAGATCGGCATGCAGGTGCCCGCCGTAAACGGATTGGTTGATGAGCACCAGGGATCGGAAATAATTCTGGATGCCCGTCCAGCTCCAATCCAGGGTTAGCCCCTGCTGCGGGTTGAGCTGCAGATGGGGGATCCACTGGATGGCATAAAAGGCCAGCGGGGCGAGGACGAAGCAGAACGCATAGTGCCACCAGCGCAGATGGCGGATTTGGATCAAAATGCCCAATCGTGGGATCCACTGCGGGCGCAGCCAGATCACCCCCCAGACGAGGATCCCCAGCAGGGCAAACATGAAGGCAAACCAGAGGCCATTCCACTTCACCGCAGCTGCCGCTCCCAACAGGATCCCAGAGCCGGCAAAGTGGACGGCCCGTTGCCAACCTTGGCGCTCCAGACCGCTCAGCAGCAGAATGGTGGCCGCCAGCCCAAAGGCCACCAGATACACGTTGATCAGGCCAAAGCGGGATTCCACCAGAAACACTCCATCCGTGAGCAGCAGGCTCCCGCTCAACAGGGCAAAGCCCACGTGGTAAGTGAGGCGGTAGGCCAAGCCCGTCAGCAACAAGGGGATCAGGGATCCACAAAAAGCGGTAGCGAAGCGGAACCCCCACTCATTGCGGCCAAACACCTGAATGCTGAGGGCAATGAAGTATTTCCCGAGGGGGGGATGCACATCATAGAAAGGCTCGCCGTCGAGATAATTTTGAGCAAACTTGGGGAAATACACCTCGTCGAACACCGGAGCCGGAAACTCGTCCAGCCGCCACAGGCGCAACCCCAGGCCCACCAGAAAGATCCCCAGCGCCCCCCATAGCAGCCACCGCCGCGATCCCTCTGACCCGACGCCGGACAAAGCAGGAGCAACAGTCTCTACCTCAGCAGAAGAAGTGCCAGCGGCCCGCCTACCACCCGGCAGCAGCTCGTCTCTTTCCGACCTTGCCAGCTCTGGATCGCTGGGAGAAGGAGTTGGTTTGGAAGTCATGGGCAGCAGCAAACAAGACGACGATGGGGATCCCCAGTGTTACTTTAGCCGACCGTGAAAATCTGAGCGATTTGAGAGCAAACCGCTGCTAGACTGTGGAGTTGAATACAAATACCAAAGTTGGCCAACTTCTGGCCGCTTTGCCTACGCCGGCTCTCCTGAGAGTGGGCGCTTGACATCCGGTCATCTCAGTGGGGAGAAGACATCGTGGCAACGGGTGGATATGCGTTGGTGGACAGCCTGCACCGGCACGGGGTGCAGCACATCTTTGGCTATCCGGGGGGAGCCATCCTCCCCGTCTACGACGAGCTCTACAAAGCCGAATCTCAGGGGCTGCTCAAACATTTTCTAGTTCGCCACGAACAGGCCGCGGCCCATGCTGCCGATGGCTACGCCCGCGCCACCGGCAAGGTGGGGGTGTGCTTCGCCACCTCGGGGCCAGGGGCGACCAACCTGGTGACAGGCATCGCCAACGCCATGATGGACTCTGTGCCCATGGTGGTGATCACCGGCCAGGTGCCCCGCCATTTGATCGGTACCGACGGCTTTCAGGAGACCGACATCTTTGGCATCACCCTGCCCATCGTCAAGCACTCCTACGTGGTGCGGGATCCGCGCCAAATGTCTCGGATTGTGGCCGAGGCTTTTCACATTGCCGGCACCGGGCGGCCAGGGCCGGTGCTGATCGACATTCCCAAAGATGTGGGCCTGGAAGAGTTCGACTACCAGCCGGTTAGCGAAGTCAACATCCCCGGCTACCGGCCCACGGTGCGGGGCAACCCGCGCCAGATCCACGCGGCGGCCAAGCTGATTTTGCAGGCCAAGCGTCCCCTGCTCTACGTGGGCGGCGGGGCCATCATCTCCGGGGCCCATGCGGAGATTGCCGAGCTGGCCCACACCTATCAGATCCCGGTGACCACCACCCTCATGGGCAAGGGGGCCTTCGATGAGAACGATCCCCTCTCGGTGGGGATGCTGGGCATGCACGGCACTGCCTACGCCAACTTTGCCGTTACCGAGTGCGACCTGCTGATTGCAGTGGGGGCCCGCTTCGACGACCGCGTAACCGGCAAGCTGGACGAATTTGCCAAGCACGCCAAGGTGATCCACATCGACATTGACCCGGCAGAGGTGGGCAAAAACCGCGCTCCGGACGTGCCGATTGTGGGAGATGTGCGCACCGTTTTGGTGGAGCTGTTGGCGCAACTGAGCAAAATGCCCCACACCCCTGGCCAGACGCAGGCTTGGCTGGAGCGGATCGAGCGCTGGAAGCAGGACTACCCCCTGCAGGTGCCCCGCTATGAGGGTGTGATCGCCCCGCAGCAGGTGATCGATGCGTTTCGTCGCCACGCTCCCCATGCCTACTACACCACCGATGTCGGCCAGCACCAGATGTGGGCGGCGCAGTTTTTGCGCAACGGGCCGCGCCAGTGGATCTCCAGTTCTGGCCTGGGCACCATGGGCTACGGCTTCCCGGCGGCCATGGGGGTCAAAGTGGCCTTGCCTCATGCCGAGGTGATCTGCATCAGCGGCGATGCCAGCTTTCAGATGAACATGCAGGAGCTGGGCACGGTGGCCCAGTACGGCATTGCCACCAAGGTGGCCATCATCAACAATGGCTGGCAGGGCATGGTGCGCCAGTGGCAGCAGGCCTTCCACGGCGAGCGCTACTCCCACTCGGATATGGCTCCGGGCATGCCGGATTTTGTCAAGCTGGCCGAAGCCTTTGGCGTCAAGGGCATGCGCGTCGATCACCCCGATCAAGTGGACGATGCCATCCAGGAGATGCTGCGCCACGAGGGGCCGGTGCTGGCCGATTTTGTGGTCAAGCGGGATGAGAACTGCTACCCGATGGTGCCTGCCGGCAAAGCCAACTACCAGATGATTGGGCTGCCGGAAAAGCGGCAACTGGAACAGGCCGCCGAGCTCATCTACTGCCCCAATTGCGGCGCCAAAAACCCCAGCCTGCACAAGTTCTGCGCCGAGTGCGGCACCAAGCTTTAGAGCCGGCGGGCCTGGCCATTGGGTCGAGGAGGGTGGGATCCCTCTGAGAAGGGCCGCCGTTGTTTAACCGCCGCCTTTCGTGGTCATTATCAAAATCAAATCAAATATCAGGCTGATCCCTGACCTCTGGAAGAGAGCCTAGAGGTGGTGGCACAGAGTACTTACCAGGCCCACTGCGCTTGAGCCTATCAAGCAAGAGATTACGTATAGCGGGGACTGGATTTGAACCAGTGACCTTCGGGTTATGAGCCCGACGAGCTACCAGGCTGCTCTACCCCGCGCTGTTTTTCTAGCTTAGCCCCTCCAGCAGTCAGCCGGCAAGCCTACACCTCGGGAGACTGGGTACCGGACTGCGTGGGAACTCCCCGGCCAAGCTGTGGGAGTGTCAACCGAGTTTCGCCGTTTTGGGTGGGTATTGGCTTCAGGGATCCCCGTCACACTTGGATAAGCTGGACGGTGAGGGTAAACTACCCGACTCCGACCGCTAAGCGGTACGGAGCGGGCTTTCCGTAGCCCTGCAGTTGGCAAGCCAACCACGGGCCTCTAGGCCGGTTTACAGCGACCCCCAAAAGCGCAATCACGTTGGCACCGTTCAAATCTGCATCCCCTTCCCAACCGCAGACCGGGTTCACACAGCGAAAATGCTTCCCTTCCCGTTGCCCAAGCCACAAACACTGATGGCAGGTCTGCGAGCTGTAGGCAGGTGGCACCACCACCACCTTCACCCCTGCTCTGGCTGCCTTGTAGTGCACAAACTGCCGCAACTGGTAGAACGCCCAACTATTGGCCCGCCGCCGCTCTCTCTTGCTGCGCGGCTGTTGGTTGACTCGTTCACGGATCCCGGTCAGGTCTTCCAAGGCAATAAAGCTGCGGGTGGCCTGTGCCCTAGAAACAATGGACTTGGAGATGCGGTGGTTCACCCAAGCTTGAAAACGTCTCTCCCGACCAGACAGCCGTTGCAGCAGCTCCCGACACCTGCGCCGAGTGCTGCGTGTGCCCATACTGGCCTTGCGTTGCAGAGCCGCTCTCAAGCGGGAGTAGTGGTCTCTGACCTGGTTCAACTGCTGTCCATTCCAGTGGTCTCCTTCTGTTCGCGTCAGCGGGACGGAGTCCTTGGTATGGGCAATATCTCTCCTACCCAAGTCCACACCAATCGCCTCGGTGGTGTCTCGTGGCTCCGGTGGGTCCTGCTCCACGCCAATTTGGATGTAGTAAAAACCGTCTTGGCGTTTGACCAACGTGGCTGCTTTGGGATGAGAACCCGCCAGCATGCCGCGCTGGTAGTTACCTATATCCAGCTCAAAGCGTTCGCGTCCCTCAACGGTGGTCAGCGACACCGTCCAGTCCCTCTCCCGGAAAGAGAAGATGCGGGCATCGTAGGTCACAAAGCCAGACTTGAACGCTTTGACCGGACGATTCTTTTGCTGGGCAACCTTGCGGGCAGCGGCCAACCTTCTGCACACCTGTTGTGCCAGGTTGCTGGATAGCCCAAAGCGGGTACGAATTGCGCGGTAGCAGAGCGATTGAAGCTTGACTGGGTTGACCACCTTCTCTGGTGTGTTTTGGTTGACCCAGTTGAGTGCTTGTGCAAAAGCCGATAAGGTTGCCTCTAGCTTCACGGCTTGCGAAGCAGATACCTTGAGCTTGCAGGAGATGGTTAAAACTTGGGTCATGTTGCAATCATACGTCGTCCGCATTTCTCCCGACCCTGACCCCACGGCGGGGCTCCTGCGGTTTCTAGCTGAAGGCGGTCTTGGGGATCCCTTCCTGGGCCAGAGTTTGCAGGACGGCTTGCACCTGCTTGCGGCTACCGATCATCCCCAAGTAATGGGGGCCGGAGTGATAAATGGCCCGTAGGGTTTGGCCATCGAGGTTGTAGCTGCGGGTGAGAAGAGCAATGTAGAGCTGCGGGATCCTCTGCAGATCGGGGATAAGCTGGGCAAAGGGCTGTGGGTACAGCCGCTCGGCATCGGGAAAGCGCTGAGGGGTTACCCAGTCCGGGCGGTCGTCCTGAACCCAAATGCGAAAGCCAGCCAGATAGGCGATACAAAGATCGAAGATCAAGCCAGTCCTCTCAGAATGGCCTGATGGAAGGCAACCCGAAAAGCCTGGAACCCGTTCTCCTGCCGACCGTGATAGACGGCGTTGGTGAGCAGGGCCACCACCAGTTCCCGCTCTGGATCGATCCACAGGGAGGTTCCGGTGAAGCCGGTGTGGCCGAAGGCGCCGGGGCTGAACGGGTAGCTGCTGGCCAAGGGATCCGCAGAGCGTAAGGCAAACCCCAAGCCTCGACGTTCGCGACCGCGCTGCGGAGCATTTGGCTGAGGCAACTGCTCGCGGGTCATTTCCCGCACCGTCTGCGGCTGCAGTAGGGATCCCGTCAAAAAACTCTCTCCGAAGGCGGCCACCTCCTCTGCCGTAGCGAACAGCCCGGCATGGCCGGCGATCCCGCCCAGGCGGGCGGCATTTTCGTCGTGAACCTGCCCCTGCAAACGGCGCCTTCTCCAGGGGCACAGCTCGGTGGGCGCGCAAGGGACAGAGGCAAGGGGTGGATGGAAGGGATCCCCCGGACAAAACCGGGTTTGGCTCAGGCTCAGAGGCCGCAAGACCTGGGCGTGCAAGATCTGATCCAGGCTGGCCCCGCTCAGACGTTCCAAAGCCAGGCCCAGCAAGATCAATCCCAGATCGCTGTAGACCACACGGGATCCCGGCTTGTAGGAAAAAAAAGTGTGCAGGGCCATGTGCCGGGCCGATGCGGCGTCGGGCTGTCGAAAAAGGGGTCGCCAGGCGGGCAAGCCGGCGGTGTGGGCTAGCAACTGCCGCACCGTCACCTGCCCTGCCGGGATCAGCTCGCCTTCGATTTCCGGTTCCACAGCAATCCATTTCCCCGGCTGCAGAGGATCCTCATAGGGGGCAATGGGGCGGGATCCCTGAAACTCCGGCAACAGGAGACTGACCGGCTGATCCAACTGCAACGCTCCAGCTTCCACCAAGACCATGCAGGCGGTGGCGGTGTAGAGCTTGGTCAGGGAGGCCAGGTCAAAACAGATGGCCAAGGTTGTCGGTTGGCACCGGGTCTCAGGGTCAAGATAGCCTGCCGCCCTTGAGTAAATACACTTTCCCCGGTGGCGAATGGCCACCTGGGCAGCGGGGAAAAGGCGCGGGACGGCGGAGTTGAGCAGCTCCGTCAGCAAGGCCGGATCCCAACTCATCTGCTTCGTCTCCCCCTGGCTTGGGGATCCTCAAGCCAACAACTGGTAACGGCGTTTACAAAAGCCTACCGTTTCCCTGGCTAGGATGCCACCGTGGCTGGTTACATTGCCCAAGGGATCCCGAATGCGGCTGGAGTTGTTGCAAGCCTTTTTGAACGTGGTGGAGACGGGCAGCTTTTTGGCCGCTGCTCGCCTCAGGGGTCTGACCCAATCGGCCATCAGTCGCCAGATCCAGGCTCTGGAAGAGGCCGTGGGCGCCCCGCTGTTGCATCGCAAAAACCCGGTGGCCCCAACTGTGGCGGGAGAACGGCTTTTGCCCCATGCCCGTCGCATCTGTCAGGAATGGCAGCGGGCTCAGGAGAGCCTTCGAGAATGGCTGCAGGGCCAGCAGACCGAACTCTGCATTGCTGGGATCCATTCCCTGATTGCCCATCAACTGCCGCCCGTGCTGCAACAGTTTTGTCAAGAGCACCCAGAGGTGCAGTTGCGGGTCACGGCTCTGGGCAGCGACCGCGCCTTGAAGGTGCTCAGGGATGGGCTGGTGGATGTGGCCCTGGTCATGGACAATCCCCTGATGACGCGGGGGGCAGAACTGGTGGTGGAGCCGCTGTATTCCGAGCCGATTCAGGTGTTGATGCCCTCCACCCATCCCCTCAGCCGCTACGAGCAGATCCCCTGGAAGGCGCTGGCCGAGTATCCTCAGGCTGTCTTCAAGGATGGCTACGCCATGCGCTCCTTGGTGGGATCCCATCTGGCCCGGCAGGGGCTCCCTCTCAAAGCAGCCCTGGAACTGAACACCCTAGATGCCTTTCGGGGAGTGGTGCGACAGGGGCAGTTGATCGCTCTCCTGCCGGAGTCGGCCCTGGTGGACTGCTGCGCCGATCCGGAGTTGCAGGTGCGGCCCACCGAGCCTCCCCTGTTGAGGCGGCAGGTGGTGATGGTCACCACCAGCGATCGCTACCAGATTCCGCCCATTCGCCGGTTTTTGCAGTTGGCCGCCCAGCTCATCAGGCAGCCCGAGGTTGAGCCCGCTTCCGGCACAGATCCCCACATCCCTCAGCCATCTGCCAGGTTGTTGTCAGTATCCTGAGTAGCCCAGCCCTCCTGATCGCCGATGCTATGAGCCAAGAGTTTCGCGAGCTGTTGAAAAAAATCGGCAGCGGCACCCATACTCACCAAGATCTCAGCCGAGCCGAAGCGGCCAGCGCTGCTCGCATGCTCTTGCGGGGGGAAGCCACTCCCGCCCAGATCGGAGCTTTTTTAATTGCCCACCGCATCAAGCGCCCCACCGCCGAAGAGCTGGCCGGTATGTTGGATGCCTACGCAGAATACGGCCCTCTTCTGCCCCAACGGGATTTGCCCCATCCTTTGATTATCTTTGGCCATCCCTACGATGGCCGCTCGCGGACTGCGCCGCTGGGGGTGCTGGTGGCTTTGCTGTTGGCCGCGGCAGGGGCAGCCGTTTTGCTGCATGGCTCCGGCTTTTGTCCCACCAAGTATGGTCTACCTTTGGAGGTCGTCTGGCGCCTCTTGGGGGTCGATTGGCGGGGGCTATCCCTGGGGCAGGTGGGGCAACTGCTGGAACAAACCGGGTTGGGATTTTTGTATTTGCCCACCTGTTTTCCCCAAGCCCAGGCCCTGATGGACTACCGGGATCAAATCGGCAAACGCCCCCCCTTGGCCACCTTGGAGCTGGTCTGGGCGCCCTACCAAGGCCCCTTTCACCTGGTGGCGGGCTATGTGCACCCGCCCACCGAGGCCACGCTGCTGGAGCTGTTTGCCCTGCGGCAGATCGGGCAATTTACCACCGTCAAGGGTTTGGAAGGCAGTTGCGACCTGCCGCGAGAACGAGCAGCTATCCTGAACCAGGGCGGGCAACGGCTGCTCCTGAAGGCTCGCGATTGCCACTTGGCAGGCCCAGAGATCCCTCTTGCCGGCGAAAAAGAGCTGCAGCAGCAGATGCAGCAGGTGCTCAGCGGCGATCCTTGTCAACTCACCCCAGCCGTTCTCTGGAATGGGGGCAGCTATCTGTGGCTCCTCGGCCATTCTCCCTCTTTGCAGGAAGGGATCCAACAGGCGCAAGACCTGCTTTGCTCTGGACAGGTGATGAAGAAGCTGAAACAACTGGCCCAGTTGATCGACCGCTCCTAGGGCCGGGATCCCTTGTTTCATAAGTTCACAAACTGGATTGAGGCACCCCCAGCCCCTCTCCCTGAGGGATCCCCTCACCCCCAGCCCCTCTCCCTGAGGGAGAGGGGAGTTGGGTTGCATCACCGGTTAAATAACTCTCACTCGGCAACAAAAAGCCCCCGGCCAGCTCCAGGGGGCAAGCAACGAAAAGTTGGATCCTCTAGGGCAACAACTCCTCGATGGCCTCCTCCTTGGTGTTGGTGCGGCGGGAGAGGGTGCGGCGGTCGAAGGTCATGTGGATCTCCCGATTTTGCTCGCCGTCGGCAGCCACAGCAAAGATGGGGAAGTCGATGTTGCCATCGGGGAAAGCCATGTGGAAACGGAAGGTGCCATCGGGGTTGAGCTGGATCTTGCGCCCGGCGATGGTGACGGTGGCATCCGGCTCCGTGGCCCCGTAGACGATCAGCTCGGCATCAGCCACCAGCCAGAACTTGCGGGAGCGCCGCGGCAGGACTTCGGAAGCGCCGGAGAACAGCCCCAGGCCCGATCCGGAAGCCATCCAGGGAGCAGCAGGCACTTCGGCCATAGCCATCCCCATCATACCCACACCCGAGGGGATAATGAACGAGCTGATGGCCTGCTCCGGCACCAGTTGACGGCTGCCCATTTGGTGGCTGCCAAACAGGGATCCCGCCACCCGCATTGCCTCGAAGCCGCCCACCATATCCAGGAAGGGATCCGCCGTCGCCTCCCGCTGTGGCTCATCGCCTTTGTAGGCCACCACGCCCATGCCGGTGGCGCTGCGCTTGTAGGGCTCGGTGAGCTGGTAGAGGGTGCGGCCCTGCAGTGCCACGTCGAAGGGCACCGTCAGGAAGTGCTCTTCAAACCAGTCGGAAGGATAAACCGGGGGCACCATCACCGCTGCCGAGCGGGCCAACATCAGCCAGCGGCCATCTGCCGTCCGGTAGCCGATCTCCACCAAATAGGAGCGGTCGCTCACCGGGATCGGCAAGTACCATTCCCGCGCCAGCTCGTCGCAGGGGTACTCCTGCATGCTGTGGGCCGGTTGGCGGTCGAAATCAATATCTGTCACATCGTACAGACGCAGCGCCAACTGTTGGCCGCCCTCGCGGCGCTTGCTCTCCTTGGCTTCGTTGGGCACATCCCAATAGGCGTAGGCCCACTGGGGATCCCGCGGTAGCAGGACAATGCGGCTTTCGCCATAGCCGTCGGGCAGATCCCCCAGCCCCTTGTCTACATCGGCCAGATCCGGCTTGCTAGCTACTTGGCCGACATACTTCGTCCCGGTAACCGACTCTTGCCCGCTGGGCTCCGGCATCGCATCGGTGGGGCAGCCAGTTTTGGCTTGGGCTTCTCGAATGGCCTCGATAAGCTGGTCTTTGGTCATACGGCTGTACTTGGGGATCTGATAGCGGGCAGCTTCTTCTCGCAACTGCCGGATGGTCATTTCTTCCAACGGGATCCGCTCTGGTGGCATGGTCAGGGTCTCCTGTCTTCGACAACTCAGGCTTTGTGCAATGCTCCAGCTTCTAACCCAAAGGCCGATCCCAGCTTGTGGCTCAGTACAGCCTTGAACCTACTGGCGTGACGGCCTGCTTTGCACTCTCCAACCCCTGATGATTCCAGGTCGGGATCAACGGGGATCACAAAGAATGATGAACACATGTTTGCGTATTTTTGCCTGGCGGTCAAGAGCTTGGGGATCGCTGGGGATCAACGCCTGGCTTTCCCAGCCATCTTGAGCCAGGGATCCCGCCCCACGAGGGAAAAACATCGACCGCTGCTCTCCAGCCAAAGGGAGGACTGCGCGGGATCCCCTACCGAACCGGCCCTGCCTGGGTAGCATGGGGGAAGGGTGGGCGGCTGCAGAGCAAACCACAGGTTTTCAGGCCGTGAGGTGGGGGCATGAGGTGGTGGAAAGATAGAACTCAAGGCGCAGGGATCCGAGCGATCTTGGCAGCGCTGGGGATCCTGGTCTGGCCGGGGGAAGCTGTCGAAGCACAAACCCTGTTTCCTCCCCTTTACCGCCTGCAAGGGGGATCCCCTGCCCCAGCGGTTGAGAAACAACCCTTCCCGGAAGAAACGCCCTGGCGCCCGGTTACTCCCGACCAGGTAGAAGTAGAGTCGGCGTTTTCTAGCGAGAACACAAGCTTGGAAGGGCCGATTTTCGATTTGGACTTGTTGCGCCAGTTCGGCAGCGGGGGCGGTGGCTCGG
Organism: Synechococcus sp. H55.7; assembly: GCF_047462395.1. Classification (NCBI taxonomy): domain Bacteria; kingdom Bacillati; phylum Cyanobacteriota; class Cyanophyceae; order Synechococcales; family Synechococcaceae; genus Synechococcus; species Synechococcus sp. H55.7. The sequence goes on along the minus strand of NZ_JANSJD010000021.1, from coordinate 4,807 downwards.
GTTCTGGACAGGGAGAAGTGATCGGGCCTGGCGGGGGGCGCGGCTCCAGCCCTGGCTCGGGGGTGGGCACAGGCCAGGGGCCAGGGGGGGGAGCTGGCCTCGAAGCAGGATCCCAGCGGCAAACCCCGCAGGTAACAGGGCTGATCGTGGATGCCCGCGGCCTGGATTTTCTCCCTAGCCAATCGATGCGCCTTTTGGATCCCGACGGCAACCCAGTTTACCCGCCCCTCAACCTTGGCCAGGATCTCAATGCTGCCTTTGTGGGCAGCGAGGGCACTGCCGCCTATACCACCTCAGAAGAGCAGGCCCGCTGGCTGGTCAACCGCATTGGGGAACGGCCCCACCGCATCCGCGCCATGCGCACCCTAGGCTACGACCTGGTGATCTCCGCCGAAGACGCCTTCAACCTGCGCCAGATGAACGCCAGCAATGGCTTTCTGGATCGCTTTGCCGTGGTGGTCATCTGGGATGGCAGCCAGGCCAGCCGGCCCTGAAGTCTGGCCCAGGGATCCCGGCGCTGGCCTCGAAGGGGATCTGGGGATGTTAGCCTAGCAAACGTGCTCCGCGCCGCCGACGCAAACGGCTTTTTCTGGGGATCCCAACCCTATGCAACGGTTTGCCAACCAGCCCCTGCGGGAACGACCCCATCTAGCGGTATTTTCTTCCAGCAAGGTGGGCAACTTTGTGGTCACCATCCCCCTCCTGCGGGGCCTCAAGGAAAAATACCCCGGCTGTGTGCTGGATTTTTTTGGCAGCGAGATTACGCGCGACTTTGAGCTCCACTGCCCCTACATCGACTTTAGTTTCCCCCTCTACAGCCGCCGCCCCGATTACCTCGAGGCCCTAACAGCAGCAGTGCGGGATCGTGTGGCCCAGGCCGGGCCCTACGATCTGGCCATCAACTGCGACGAGTTCAGCGAGCTCAACCTGGTGGCGGTGACGGCCCTGCGACCCCAGTACATTGCCGGCGCCGGCCTGACCTTGGATTTTCGCCGCAAGCTGGATCCCGGCCCCGACCCGGTGCAGCGCCTGCTCCAGGACGACGACTGGAACAGCCTGGAGTTTTTGCAGCGCTACAAAGACATCCTCACTAGCAACTACATTGCCGAGATCTTCTGCCGCCTGGCTTATGTGGAAACAGATTTTTTCCGCCTGGAGCTGCCCAGCCGGGATCCCGACTTTCCCGTGCCGGAAGTTCTGGTGCACATCACCACCACCCGCCGCGCCAAGATGTGGCCCTTGGAGCACTGGCGCCAGGTGATCCAGTGGTGCCAGGGCCAGGGCCTGCAGGTGGGGCTAATTGGCAGTGCCCCCGAGCTGCAGCGATCCCTCTACCACGGCGGCGGCGAAGATGAGCTGCTGGCGCAAACGGGGATGATCGACCTGCGGGGCAAAACCAGCTTGATCGAATTGGCCGGGGCCCTGAAGCGGGCGCGGCTCTGTATCTCCGTGGACGCGGGGCCGATGCACATTGCGGCGGCCGTGGGCTGCCCCACCATTGCCCTGTTTGGCAACGATGCCGATGGCGATGGAGCTAGCCCGGTGCGGCTGTGGGCACCTCGCCTGCCCCACGTTTACGTTACCCAAACTTCCTATAAATGCCGGGTCTGCGTGGAAAACAAGTTCAAAAACGAAGCCTGCCTGGTGGAGGGCCACCCCTGCATGGCCCACCTCCGGCCAGAAACAGTCATCGGCTACCTGCAGGAGATTCTAAAGAAGACCTAGGACTTCCAGCCGATCTCTTCCCTCACCCCCATCCCCTCTCCCTTTGGGAGAGGGGAGCTACAGAGCGAGGGGACAACTGTTGTTCATGGCTATTCGAGATGGCCATAGCTCCCAGGGATCCCCGTCTTTTTCCCTGCTGACCAGGGGGGTGGCAGAGAGGGCCCAGGAGCGCCGGTCGGATCCCTGACAGTCCGCTTAGGCTGAGAGTTCGAGGCTGAAAACTCTGTGCCTAAACCGTTTGGGTGTGAGCTGTAACGTTGAGAACGCGCAAGTGGGCCGGTTTGCGGAGGGGGGCCAAATGAGAGCCTGGCAAGGGGTTGCCCTGAAGCTGCTGGCCACCTTTTGCTTTGCCTGTTTGGGGGCGATCATCCGGCTCAACACGCCCGCCCTGCACCCTTTTGAAATTGTGTTCTTGCGCAACCTATTTGGGTTACTTGCCCTGGTGCCACTGCTTTTGCGAGCAGGGATCCACTCTCTGCGCACCGCCAAGATGGGCTTCTACCTCCTGCGCTCGGCAATCAGCACCTTGGGGATGCTGCTTTCCTTCTGGGCAGCCAGCCTGTTGCCTTTGGCGGAAGCAACGGCGCTGAGCTTTGTCCAGCTTTTGTTTGCCAGCCTCATGGCGGTCTGGGTGTTGGGCGAACAGATGCGCCCCTCCCGCTGGCTGGGATTGGGCCTGGCGTTTGCCGGGGCCTTGGTGATGCTAAGGCCGGGCTTTCGGGAGCTCTCTTTAGGGACAGGGCTAGCTTTGGCGGCGGCAGCCCTCTTTGCCTGGGTAACCATTGTGCTCAAGATCCTCGCCCGCACCGAGTCCAGCCTCACGATCACCGCCTACATGGGCCTGTTGCAGACTCCCCTTTCCTTCTTGGCTGCTGTTTGGGTTTGGAGCTGGCCTTCGCCGGAGCAGTGGCTGTGGATGGCAACCATGGGGCTGCTGGGCAGCCTGGGCCAGGTGGCCCTCACCCAAGCCTACAAGCTGGCCGAGGTGACCATGCTGCTGCCTCTTGATTTTTTCCGCCTCCTCTGGGCTAGCCTGATCGGGTTCTGGGTGTTTGCCGAGATCCCGGATGGGTGGACTTGGATGGGCGGAGCCTTGGTCTTGGCAGGCGCCACCTCTGGGGCCTACAGGGAAGCCCGGCTGCAGAGGGCCCAAACCCCGGCCTGGACTGGCAAAGTTGGAAAGCGGGAAGATCTCTAGGCCAGCCTAGAGCCGCGGCAGAACGGGACTGGAGCTGGTCAAGTCGGTGGTGGTGAGGGCCACCAGCAGGGCTTCCGGGCTGACGGGGAAGGGCAGATGGTGAATATCGGATCCCGGCTGGCAGGCCACTTGGGCAGCCTGCAGCAGCTCAGCGGATTCCAGGTGATCCAGGTGGAGATCCCGCAAGTTGAGGGGCAGCCCCACCTGGCGGTAGAACTCCAGCAGCTGGGTGCGGGCGGCCAGCGCCAACTGGCTTCCCTGCAGGATCTCCTCTAGGCGAAGCTGGGCCAAGATGCCAAAAGCCACTTTCTCGCCGTGCAGGGTGGCCCGGTGCCCCAACAGATGGGTAAGGCCGTTGTGGACAGCATGGGCGGCCACGGTGCGACACTTGGCCCCTCCCATGCCGCCGACGATCCCCGCTAGGCAAATGCAGGCGTCCACCACCTGCCTCCAAGCAGTCCCACCTGGCTCCCGCAGGGCCGCCACCGATTTTTGCAAGAGCAAATCCCGTAAGACGCGGGCCTGCTGCACAGCGCCGATCACCAGGGCATCTTCTGAACTGCCGCTGCTCACAGAAGACTCGTACCACTTGGCCAAGGCATCTCCGATCCCGGCCACCAGAGTGCATGCTGGTGCTTGCAGAATCAAGTCATAGTCCAGGATCAAAGCAGCGGGAGCCTGATCTAGGGCCACATCCCGCTGAAAAGCTCCGGCCTCCGAGTAGATGTTGGACAGGGCGCTCCAGGCGGCACAGGTGGCAGCAGAGGTGGGCACCGTCGCCACCGGGATCCCCAACCGATGGGCCACCAACTTGGCCGTATCCAACGCCTTGCCGCCCCCCACCCCCAAAATGCCGGTTACGGATTCTGCTGTGGCCAGAGCCTGGAGACGAGCCAGCTCCGATTCGCTGCAATCGACGCCATAGGTGCTCCAGTAGACCTGAACGGCGGGATCCCGCTCCAGATTGCGCTTCAGGGGCAGTTCAGCCACAGCTAGCGATCGCTCCCCCCCGATCACCAACACGCGGGATCCCAGGATCGTCAGAGGTACGGCCTCGAGGATGCCGCTGCCGCGGTACAGCCGGCCTGGGGCCGGAATGGCCAGATCCCATTTGCAAGAAGAGGCGCTCAGCATTGCCAGAAAGGGGAGAGAAATCAGCTCAGTGTTTGTGAATACAGAACATGATCTTAGCGGCAAATCCTAGAGGTCTGGCTCGCCGCAGGGCTATAGTTAGGGCTAAGTTAGCGTCAACCTTCTCTGGCGCTCACCCAGCAGGGCAACGGTGCCGTTTAGCAACAAGGGATCATGAACCCGACGACCCAGCATCAGCTCATACTCAAAATTGTGGCCGGCTCCGCTTGGGCCGATGGGCATTTGGAACCCCAGGAACTGGCCTACTTGGGATCCCTGCTGCGCCGCTATGGTTTGGAGCACGATACCGAGCTGCGAGAACTGATCCAAAAGCCCATCCCGATGGAACAAACCGAGCGCTGGATGGCCGATTATCTTGCTCAGGCCAGTGAAACCGAGCGCTTACAACTTTTGGGAGCAATTGGCAACCTGATGATGGCTGACGACACAGTCTCTCCAGAAGAGCACACCCTCTTGGATGACTACCACACCCTCATGGCAGGGATCCCACCTCGTCCAGAATCGGCGCCCAATCTGGTGAAGGGTGTGGGGCAATTTTTCCGCCGCGTGGCCAAGGCTGTGAGGGGAGAGGCTTCCTAACACATTTTGACCACACCATCTGGGGAGCGGCGCAGGGAAAAGTTTGATTAACGTAAGGTGCGGAATTCCCCACCCGGGTGGGGATGGATAGCACCCTCTGACTGATTCTGGATGTATTGCTTCACAATTTCTAGGGAGCAAATCATGCCAAAG